>NZ_JBALMO010000018.1:0-55710 GCF_036963345.1 Bacillus sp. JJ722 | reverse complement strand
GAGAACCTAATATATGAGCGGAGAGACAAAAATATGAGCAGAGAATCAAACAATCAAGCCAAAAACAAAAAAGGTGTCCAATATATGGACACCTTTGTATTATAAGCCTTGTGCATCTTCATCATCTGAAGTTTGTGTATCATTATTTTCCTGTTGCTCTTGAGCCAGGTCTGAAGAGGAAGCAGTACTTGTTCCTTCTAAGTGAGATTTTAGGCTATCTTTTGTATCTTCTAAAGCTTCTTCATCAAGCTTGTAGTAATAAATATCATCGATGTACTCATCTTCACCTTTTAGTTGAATAGGTTCAATTTCTAATCCTTTATTCGTTAAGGCAAATGACATGTAAGCCTTCATTTGGCTGAAAGTCATATTCGTTTTCATGTTATCGCCAACGGCTTCTAAGACATCTGTATATTTTGTTAGAGAGGATGCTGATGTAGCTTTTGAAACGACAGCTTCGACCACTTCTTGTTGACGTTGGCCTCTTAGCATATCCGTATCTTGCTTACGTGTACGAGCGAAAGCTAGAGCTTCTTCACCATTAAGTGTTTGTCGTCCTTCTTCTAAATGGATGGCGTTATGACGATCTTCTGAGTCTTTTTCATACATTTCATAGGGTACATTCACTTCAATACCGCCTAATGCATCAACGATATCGATGAATGCATAGAAGTTTACTCGAACATAATAATCAATAGGGATATCTAATAAATTTTCAACTGTTTCAACTGTGCTTTTTGCGCCGTTCAGAGCATAAGCGTGATTAATTTTTGTATAGTCGCCTTTCTCTGGAACATACACATAAGAATCACGAGGTATGCTTAATAGTTTAACGGACTTATCTTTTTTATTAAATGTCGCTAGCATTAGCGCATCTGAGCGTGTAGCTTCATTAAAGTTACGGGTGTTACTATCATCTACACCGATGATTAATATAGAAGCATTTTCAACTTCGTTGGATAGTTCTGCAATGTTTTGATCTGTTCCATCTATTGATTCATACGAATTATTAGCAACTTCTTCTGCTTTATTATATAGGCTAGCTACATAGCCAACTCCGGCCAACATTAGAACTAATATCGGCGTTAAGATCAGAATGGCTAGTTTTTTTCGACTTTTTTTCTTCTTCGTAACGATATAAATCTTACGGTTCTCATGCATCGAGTTGTTCTCCTTTGTAATCTGTATCATGAAAAACAAGTACACTAAATTTCATTTTACCTTCTTTTTATGAGCTCGTAAAATAATAATTTATTTTGGTAGTTTACCATATTGTTTAATTATTTTGTTCTATGTGTAACATTCGTAATGAAAAAGAAACTTATAAGAAATTTAAAATCCAGATATTTACTTTTGTGATAGTGGCAAAAAAACGCCTCATTATGAGACGTTTTTGACTTATTTTTTTTTGTAATTTAAATGGTCTTGAAGTTCTTGTTTTGTTTTTTCTAATTCGGTTTCATCAGCGACGAAATACCATGCGCCGCTTGATCTGTCACCTTCGCCTTCTAATGTCAATGTTTGAATATCTTTAGAAGAGAAGCTTTTGAATTTTGTAGTAAAGGCAAGAAGGTCTGTTACCTTCAAGTTAGTTTCTACATTGTCTCCTACATGGCTTGCAATGTCGTCAATTTTTAAAAGGTTTTGTGGCTTAATGAGTGCATCAAATGATGCTTTTACAATTTCTTTTTGTCGATCAGCTCGACCGAAATCTCCGTTAGGGTCACGCTTACGCATTCTAGCATAGCCTAGTGCTTCTTCACCGTTTAATGTTTGTTTACCTTCTTCATAGTATATCTTTTCACGTGGGTATGTGTCCGTGTACTCCCAGAAATCAAATGGTACATCTACTGTTACTCCACCGATTTCATCAATGATGCTTTTGAACCCTTCGAAGTTCACGGTTGCATAGAAATCAATTGGAATATCAAGGAACTCTTCTACTGTTTCAATGGTTGAATCTTTACCATCATTATAGGAAGAATTTATTTTTGCATATTGATCTTTACTTGGAATGTAAACCTTTGTATCTCGAGGGATACTCATTAGCTTCATTGATTTAGAATCAGGATTGAATGTAGCGACCATAATTGAGTCTGCTCGTCCGCCTTTTCCACCAGATGCATAATCTTCTACACCTAACAAAAGAATAGAAGCCGGTTCCTTTCCAAACCGAACAGCTTCATCTCGCAATTTCGATTTTTCGCCACGAGAAAGCTCGTTGTACGAATTATTTGCAGCTTTTGTAGCTTCGTAAACGATGTAAGCAGCACAACCGCCTAACGCAAGCAATAAAATCATAAAGAAAAGAAGAACTTTTCTCCATCTTTTCTTTTTCCTTCTTACTTTTTTACTTCGAGTCTTTTCCATTATGTTTTCTCCTTATGGATTGTGTAAAGATATAGACGTTTGAACAAGCAATTAAGTTTCAATCAGTTCTTCGTGATATACTTGCTCTCCTTCACGTATTTCACATTGACCATTTGTTAATTCAATCATCCAAGAAGAAAATTGCTCCTTCTGAGGTTCTTCAACAAATGTAGAGATTTCAACCTTATCAAGGTAATTAATCTCTTTCAAGCCAAAGTGGGACGAGCGTAATTCATTTTCGAGTTTGCCTAACCATGTATAGTCAACGGTTGTGTGCATAACACGCATTAATTTTCTATTTACAATACCAGTTGCGTTTAAACCTTCTGAAGTAGATTTGCCATAGGCGCGAATTAATCCGCCACCACCAAGTTTAATACCTCCAAAATATCTAGTAACAACGACTACTGTGTCTTTTAACCCTTTTTTCTTTAGAACTTCTAGCATGGGGACACCTGCTGTTCCACTTGGTTCTCCATCATCATTCGCTTTTTGAATTTGATCATGTTCACCAATCATGTATGCTGAACAGTTATGGGTTGCATCCCAATGTTTTTTCTTTATTTTTTGGATAAAGGCTTGAGCCTCCTCTTCAGTGGTGACACGATCGACATAGGCTATAAAGCGTGATTTCTTGATGTCGATTTCGTGTTCACCATATCCTTTAACAGTAAGATATTCTTGAAGCATTCTTTACCTCCCTGACCTAAGCAATCTTTCATATGTAAATATAATTATTAAAATTAAATATTCAACTCTTTTATTATAATCTTCTTATTATTTACGGGCAATTATTCATTTTATGCTTGTGAAATGGAAAATGGTTCTTTATTATATCGAAATAACAAGAAGATGTAATCAAATTTTAATACTATTGTCCCAATAGAGTGCTATAATAAAAACTACCATGATAGTGTTATTGCGTTAAAGTGAGAAATTAGTGCAATATATTATCATTTATTTGCGAAATTGTTAATAATTAGGTTAATAGACGTATATGCATATAAAAGATTTCTTTATAATATAAGAAGTGATGTGAGATTGTACATATCGCCAAGGATAAAAAGACCATGAATTTCGATTTAGTGCAACAAATAAAGGGAACAAAAAATGAAGTAAAATAAAACTACATGAACGAATCAACAGTTTTATTTACTTTATGGGACTTATTAAGGTATTACAAAACTCTGCATTACACATCACTTGAGAAATAAGTTTGGTTAATATGGAGGAGTCCCAATGACCACCAACAAAAACAATATGAATATTGCGGATTTAGATCAAATTGTAGAAAAAATGGTTGAAACAGTAGGGAATAGTAAAGACGAGATTTATAAAATCGGAGAACAGAGTCGAAAAGAATTCTATTCTATTGCCAAAGAGCTTGAAATTTTAAAGAAACTTGTTTTACAAACGATTGAAAAGGGAGATGCACTAGAAATAAAAGATCGGCTTGCACGTAATCGTTTAGCAGAAGTAAAGAGCAATTTTACTAATTTTTCTGAAGAATATGTAGAACAAGTATATGATGTCGCAAGCTCTTTTCAACTAGAATTACACTCAACAAGACAGAAGGAAAAGGAACTTCGCACTCGTCGTGATGATTTAGCTCGTCGACTCATCGGTTTGAAAGAAACTATTGAACGTGCCGAATTTTTAGTTTCCCAAGTAAGTATTGTTTTTAACTTCTTAACTAGTGATTTAGTTAAGGTAGGAGATATGCTTAACGACGCTAAACGACATCAAGAATTCGGTTTCAAAATTATTGAAGCACAAGAGGAAGAGCGTAAACGCCTATCGAGAGAAATTCATGATGGTCCCGCTCAAATGATGGCTAACGTGATGATGCGATCTGATTTAATTGAACGAATCTTTCGCGAACGTGGAGTGGAAGAAGCGCTTGCTGAAATTCGAGATTTACGAAAAATGGTACATAGTGCTTTATATGAAGTGAGAAGAATTATTTACGATTTACGACCTATGGCATTAGATGACTTAGGTTTAGTACCCACACTGCGTAAATATTTACGTACAATTGAAGATTACACGAAAACGACAAAAATTGATCTTGTTACCATTAGACAAGACCTACGCTTACCAACTAAACTAGAAGTAGCATTATTTCGCTTAATTCAGGAGTCTGTACAAAATGCACTTAAGCATGCAGAGGCATTACTCGTTCAAGTAAAAATCGAGATTAAGCAAACAAATGTCATCGCTGTCATAAAGGATAATGGTAAAGGGTTTAACCCTAAAGAAACAAAAGATGGATCCTTTGGCCTTCTGGGAATGAAGGAGAGAGTAGAGCTCTTAAATGGTGAAATTACCATTGATTCTAGTGTGGGTAGTGGTACGCTTATTATGATTAATCTCCCTATTATGCAATAGGAGTAGAAGAAAAACAGTCAATAAACCTTACAGGATTATAAAAATTAAGTTGAACTAGAATTAGGGAGGGGAAGCAGTTGACTACAAGCATCATTATAATTGACGATCATCAACTATTTCGCGAAGGTGTCAAAAGGATTTTAGAATTTGAATCTACGTTTGAGGTAGTTGCTGAGGGTGACGATGGTAACGAAGCAGTTGGCTTAGTAGAAACATACAGTCCGGATGTGGTTATTATGGATATAAATATGCCACAATTAAATGGAGTAGAAGCTACGAAACAGTTAGTGCGTCAATTTCCTAACACGAAAGTAATCATTTTATCTATACATGATGATGAAAACTATGTACAACACGCTTTGAAAACAGGAGCAAGCGGTTATTTACTAAAAGAAATGGATTCAGATGCATTAATTCAAGCTGTCAAAGTAGTAGCTGATGGTGGTTCTTATTTACACCCTCGTGTAACGCATAATTTAGTGAAAGAATATAGAAGACTAGCATCGGATTCATTTGGTGAAAGTGCAGCTTCCAATGCAACAGAAATAAGAAGACCTTTACACTTGTTAACAAGAAGAGAATGTGAAGTTCTACAATTATTAGCGGATGGTCAAAGCAATCGTACAATTGGTGAAACATTATTTATTTCTGAGAAAACGGTTAAAAACCATGTAAGTAATATTTTACAAAAAATGAATGTAAACGACCGTACACAAGCCGTTGTTCTAGCTATTAAGAACGGCTGGGTTGAAGTTAAATAAAGATTAGTGATAAGGGATGCGATGATACAGTTGCATCTCTTTTTTTTGCCTTATTCAATGGAAACGAAATGAGTAAAATGCAATTAATAAGTAGATAATGTAAACAAATTAATAACTAAAAATACAGTAAACTAACATTTTAATGCAAATTTATGCAATATCATATAAAATGGTTAATATGATTCGAAAGAAGAAATTATCTTATAAGGTAGGTACTATTTTATGAAAACGGCAGTTGTTACGGATAGTACAGCGTATATCCCGAAAACGTTGCGCGACAAACTTAACATACATATGATTCCGTTAAGTGTAGTCTTTGGAACAGAATCTTATAGAGAAGAAATTGACATAACAGCAAATGAGTTCTTTGAGGAAATCAAAAAAGAAGATAAGTTACCTACAACATCACAACCTTCAGTAGGAATGTTTGTACAAACATTTGAAGAATTAACTAAAGAATATGATGCAGTTATCTGTATACATTTATCAAGTGGTATAAGTGGCACATTCCAAGGTGCTGTATCTGCAGGAGAAATGGTGGAAGGAATCGATGTTCATTGCTTCGATTCTGAAATCAGTTGTAGAATTCAAGGGTTTTACGTATTGGAAGCGGCAAGAATGGCACAAAATGGTGAAGCGCCTGAACGCATCATGGAGCGACTTGAGGAAATTAAGAAGTCAGTTAGAGCTTACTTCATGGTTGATGATTTATCGAATCTTCAACGTGGCGGACGCCTAAGCAGTGCGCAAGCTCTAATTGGAAGCTTACTACAAGTAAAGCCAGTTCTTCACTTTCAAGAAAAGGTAATCGTACCTTTTGAAAAAATTAGAACACGTAAAAAAGCTCTTAAAAGAATCATTGACCTTTTCGAGGAAGATGCAAAAACAGGAGTTCCTATGGAAGCTGTTGTCATTCACGCTTGTCGAGAAGAAGAAGCAATAGAACTGAAAGAAGAATTAGCGGCTAAATATCCAAATGTTGAATTTGATATTAGCTATTTCGGACCTGTTATAGGTACTCACTTAGGTGAAGGTGCTATGGGAATAGGTTGGTATAAGAAATAATAAAGTGGGGCTGTTCGAAATTGATTGAAAATCACTTTCGAACGCCCTTTTTTGCTTTAACCCTTCGTTATAGGTTACGAGAAATTTGTTATGCTTGCTGAATATGTTGAAAATGCCTTCCTTTGGCGCTTTTGGGAAAAGATGAAATTTCATGTATATGAAAAAGGAATGATTCCTTTTTTGTCGAAATAACAATCAAACATAAAAGGAGGCGTTTATCATTTTTCCTCAATCCGTATCATTCCGAATCGATTCCAAGTCGATCCATTCACAATATCCTCTCTCACCATCTCTCCAACAATTACTCTATGGAAAAGCCTTACTTCAAGATGAAATAGACAAGCGGTTTAATTTAGATGAACATTATCAACACGGATACATCGGTTATATACCAGCAGTTGATCAAGAAGGTAACAAATATATATGTAGACGATGTGGTATGGAAGACCCGTTTTACTTCTATAGTTATCCTTGTGCGCGATGTCAGAAAGAGTGTGTGTACTGCCGAAGCTGTATTATGATGGGGAAATCTCAAACTTGTTCAAAGCTGGTTGTTTGGACGGGACCATCCGTTGTTTTTCTAAAAACGAATCAACACTTAAATTGGCAAGGAGAGCTATCAGACGGACAGCGCGTAGCATCGGGTCGTGTTGTTGAAGCTGCCCAGCAAAATATAGAATGTCTAACTTGGGCCGTATGCGTAGCCCGTCATGAATACATAAAAATTAAAAACACCAATTAATTATGATGTTATCGTTGTCTACTTGAATCTCTTTAATTAAACTATTCATTAATACTTGTTTCTCTTTAAACTCTAATGTATCAAACGGTATAATCATATCTCTTAGCATCTCATCAGTGATATGAAAGTCAGATTCTTTTTGCTTATTCATTTCTGTTAAAAGGTGTTGCTTTTCTTCATTGTATTTATTTATCTTTTTATCAAGTGCTTCTTTAGAAATTGATTCCTCGGCATACAACTCTATTACACGTTCAATTTTACTGTTTATAGAATTTAGTAATTTATTGTAGTCAATTTTGTTTTGTTCTTTTTTCTTCTTTTTAGATTTTTCTATTGAAATTGATTTTAATTCGTTAATAATAATTTCTTCCAAATTCCCTCGATTCCAAATTTTATTCATACACTTTTCATCAAATTCGTAAGGAAAACGTCTTGCTTTGCAAATGTAATAATAGTATTTATGTTTCTCTTTTGATGAGGGACCTGTTCCAGTACTATAAGATAGATATTGCTCACCACAACATTTACATCTAATTAAGCCCGTTAGAAGGCTTTTCTTAGCTTTCTGGGAGTTATGTCCTTTATGACGGTCTATAAGCTTCTGCACCTCTTCAAATTGCTTAGAAGATATTATAGGGGTGTGTTGCCCATCATAAAGTTGTCCAGAGAAAGTAATCTTACCTACATACAACGGGTTTCTTAAAATATCTCTATATCTTCTAAATCTCCATACATTAAATCCTTCATTTTTTAAAGCCTTTTGAACTTTAGTTATTGAGTGATACTGCTCATACAAATCATATGTTCTCTGTATATGTTTAGCTTCATCTTCTTTGACAATTAATTTTCCTTCAACTCTCGCATATCCCGTTGGATCGTAATCTCCTCCCATGCTTCTCAAACCATTTTCAGCTCTTTTAATAAGTCCCATTTTCATTCTTTCGGCTATTGTTTCACGTTCAAGTTGTGCGAATACAGATAGAATGCCTATCATTGCTTTCCCAAAAGGTGTAGTAGTATCAAGTGTTTCTGTTATTGATACAAAATCAACATTGTTTTTCAGAAAGTGGTCTTCAATTAATTCTAATGTATCTTTTTGAGACCGAGATAATCTGTCTAGTTTATAAACTACTACTGCATCAAATTCTTTCATATCTCTTAACATTCTTTGTAGGTCGGGACGATCTGTTGTAGATCCTGAAAATCCACCATCAATATAAGTATCATAAATCAACCAGTTTTTAGCCTTACAGTATGCTTCTAAGCGTTCTTGCTGTGACTCTATACTGTAATTTTCTACTTGATCTTGAGTACTGACACGGATATATAACGCAGCTCTAATCATTGTCTAAAATCTCCTTTTAAAATTTCACATCTATTGGCGCCATATACCAAACTAATTTACCTTTGATGCAGATTGGAGTATATTCTAATTCTTCTGGAGTGAAAAATTGAGTTTTATGGATAGGATTGTAACTTTCTGGTTCTAAGGCAATTCCATCTTGAAATTTAAAAAACCTCTTTAATGTAGCTTCATATCCATTAACTGCAACAACTGCAATATCACTATTAATTACTTCTTGTGATGGATCAATTAAAGCAAGAGCATTATTTGGAATAACTTTATTCATACTATCACCCGCAATTTTCACCATGAATGCATCAGGATAACGATCAGCTATTTCTATAGGTATATTAATCCATTCTTTTACTTCAATCATTTCAATAGGGATTCCAGCAGCAATACGACCATAAAGAGGTACAGATTTACATTTGCTTTCTAGATCTGATGCTTTGATGTTAGTTTTTTTAAGTTGTTCTATTACGTTTGATTCTTCAATAATATTGCTTTTTAATATTCCAAAATGATCCGCAATTTTTTGTATAGCTCCCATTCTTGGTTCTTTTATTCCGTTCTCCCAAGTTGATACAGCTTTATCCGATACACCTGCTATTTCTGCTAAATCTTTCTGTGATAAGTGATGTTTTTCTCTTAATTTCTTTATATTTTTCCCTATGCTCACAATTGTTCCCTCCGATTAATTTATATTCTTAATATAAACTAAAAGTAGAATATTATCAACATAATAGTGAAATAATTCTACTTTCGGATATATTGTTTCAAAAAACAGAAGATTTTATACTAAATATCGTTGACATTCTACTTTTTGTAGAATATTATTGATTTGTGATACGAAAGAATCGAGGTGAGACAGATGATTATCACTTTAAAACAAGCAAGATTAATTCGAGGTTTAACTCAAAAAGAATTGGCAAAGAACATTGGTGTACACGTTCAAACATACCGTAAAATGGAAACTCATCCTAATGATGTTACCATCGGTGAAGCGAAAAAAATTTGCAGTATCTTAGATGTAGATTACAATAGTATTTTTTTTGGTGGTGAATCTACTTTAGGTAGAGTTGAAGGAATGTAGATTCTACTTAAGATTCAGAAAGGAGAACGAAAATTATTGAAATATAAAGATGAAATTGAAATTGTAGGAATAAAAATTAGTGGTTATGTTTTGCAAGTACCTCCTAAATTGTCAGAGTTTCTAAATAGCTCTGACATATGGAAGTACGAAAAAGGTTCATCTAATAAGGAAAATCCAAATTTAGAGAATTACAACAAGAAGATCAGTTTCGAAAATGGTCAGTTAAAAACATATCTTACTTTTAAAGGTAACTCTGCTAAAAGTAGTGTTAAAGCAGTTTCATAAAAATTGAAAGGAAGTGAGGTTAAAACATGGGCCTTAATGCATTAAAGAGGTTTTTAAATGAAACAGATGCATTATTCAACTTGCAAAATGAGATCATCAAGGACAAGCTTGCGCTTGGAATAAATGGTTTAGAGTGGTTGGTTTTAAATAACCATGCTGATGTGGATGACAAAGAAACACTTGAAATGATAATTCGAACAATTAAAAGGTGCAATAAAGATGTCAATCAACTTTTTAAAGATTCAATTGTTATGAGTCAAGATGAGTTCAATGACACACACGAAGTTAATTGGTGGATGACAATTGACAGTGCGTTAAAACATCTATCTGTATTAAGAGTTCAAGATTACGATAAGTATTTAAATTTTTTACAAGAAACATATCAAACGGAGGTAGCAAAATGAAAATTATTGCTGGTGAATGGTTAATCCTAACAGATTCAGAAAAACAAAAAAGAATCTTTGCTGCTGTTACTCCAACATACAAAGGGGTGAATAAGCAATGACAGGTGAACCAGTTTTAATGATGAACATTGACGGTACTCTTTATCCAGTTGCTATGACTGAAAAACAATACTGGTTGTTTAAGAGAACCGTCACGATTATAGCACCAATAACAGTTCTTAAGGAGCATCCGATAGGAAAAGCCGTAAATTTGTTAGACAAAAAATAGACCACTCGGCAAAGTGGCCATCAAAAAACATTAATCACAAATAATATAGCATGAAATGTGGTGATTTTCATTAAATTATTTCCACACCAGGAACGAGCATTGAATGAAACCTATGAAAATGACCGTGTTGCCTACTATTTAGATATGGGACTAGGTAAGACGTTTGTCGGTTCTGAAAAAATGTGGGAGCTAAATACACCATGCAATCTATTAGTTTGTCAAAAGTCAAAGATAGATGATTGGAAACAGCATTTTGAAGATCACTATGACTACAAAGTAATAGTATTTGATAAACAAAATATGAAAGACATTCCACCTGAAAGTGTACTCATTATTAATTACGACAAAGTTTGGCGTAGACCTGAACTTCTCAAATTAAAAGATTTCACGCTAATGCTGGACGAATCTTCAATGATTAAAAATGAGTCATCTAATAGAAGTAAATTCATTCTAAAGCTTAGTACTAAGAATGTAATTTTACTATCTGGAACACCGACAGGTGGGAAATATGAAGAGTTATGGAGCCAGCTTCATTTATTAGGTTGGAACATTACAAAAAAATTATTTATGAAACAGTTTGTAGTCCAGGAATGGGACGATAGAAATCAAAAGTTTGTCATTACTGGTTATAAAAATGTGGACCGATTAAAAGCGAAGTTAAGAGAACACGGTTCTATTTTTATGAAAACTGAAGAAGTATTTGATTTACCAAATATTAATGAGCAAGTTGTAAAAATACCTTGTACCAAACAATATAACGAATTTGCCAAACATCACATTATTGAAATTGGTGAAGAGTTATTAATTGGAGATACGGCAGCAAGCAAGAAATTATATTTACGCCAGCTGTCAGGAGCCTATAACGAAAATAAGCTGCAGTATATCAAGGATCTAATTGATAGCACAAATGACAGGATTATTATTTTCTACAACTTTAAGAAGGAATATGAAGCCTTAACCGAACTCATCGATAAACCAATATCTACAGTGAACGGTGATTTGAAAGATTTATCAGCTTATGAAAATCATGAAAATAGTATCACTCTGATCCAATACCAGGCTGGAGCAATGGGGTTGAACCTGCAGAAAGCCAATAAGATTGTTTATTTTACTCTTACTGATAAAAGTGAGCTCTTTGAACAAAGCAAGAAAAGGATTCACCGTATTGGCCAAGATAGACCGTGTTTTTACTTCTATCTATTAACTGTAGGTTCGATAGAGTGGCGCATGTTGGAAGTATTGAAAGAGCGTAAGGATTACACTGACGCGTTATTTGAAAAGGAGGAAATGTAAGTGACACTGCAAGATGTTGGTTTAATTAAACAAGTAACAAAAGAAGCACGAGAAAAATTTGAAAGTAATGTTCTAGAAAGTAAGGAATTTAAAGACCTAGTAAGAGGGATTGAATTGAGAGCTGAATCAGGTTTTTCGACTTTTAAATATGCTTATGTAGGCGATGAACCACGAATACTTGGTTGGTTTTCAAAGCAGTTAAAAAGTAAAGGCTATACCGTTACAGATACTCGTGGTGGATATGGTTTCACTGTTAGTTGGGAGTAATGGTTAATAAAAACAATTTATTTTATAAAAATGGAGGAAATGGAATGAAAAAGAAGCTTTCGTTATTGTCAATCGTTGCATTAGCAACAACATTAGTGGCTTGTGAAGTTGAAGAGGAATACATCAATTACAAGGATGAAGAGTTACCAGTATCAGAGGTTGAAGAAAAAATTGCAGATGAGTTGGAAGTGGAAAATTCCGATTTAGATATGGAAGTTGATATTTATGAAGAGGTTGAAGATTAATAAACAATTATTTTATGAAAATGGAGGAAATCAAAATGAGTAATGAACTACAAGCATTTGAAAATAAGCACATGATGTTAATGGCAAATGTAGCGCAGCATGTACAACAGGAACAATTATTAAAGGAAAAAACAAAGAAGTTGAAGGAAGAGTTAGGCGCAGCAATGGACGAGTTTGGCGTAACTTCCATCGATAACGAGTTTGTAAAAATTACTCGTGTAAAAGGAAGTACATCCACAACGCTAGATGCTACAAAACTTAAAAACAGCGAGCCGAAGTTATTTGGTGAATTATTAGGCGATTATCCGAAGGTTACGAATCGAAGTGCCAGCGTAACGATCAAGGTGAAGTAAATGCGTGAAAGTCAATTTCAAGCAAAGGTCATAAAATTTCTGAAAGAACATGATGTTTGGCATGTGAAATATTGGGCTGGTAGTCAATACACCAAAGAAGGTATTCCGGATATTTTAGCTTGCATCGATGGAACTTTTCATGGAATAGAGCTGAAAACGAATGTTGGTACACCTAGTAAATTACAACTCTATAACATTCGAAAAATAAATGATTCCGGTGGACAGGCCTATATTTTAAGACCGAAGGACTTTGATTCCTGGAAAGCGAGGTGGTTCGGTTGACACAGTACTCTTATTCGCGAGTGTCACTATTCAATGATTGTCCTTATCATTTTAAGTTGCGTTACATCGATAAACTCACAGAGCTTTCAAAATACGATGCTGATAGTCCATTAATTATTGGACATGCTCTGCACACCGGAATAGAGCACGATGTTAAAACAGCATTGGATGAATATTATAATGCTTTGCCAGTAATGACCAATGCTACCGTGGAAGAAGCAATGAAACTAGAAATCTTAATTCCTAAAGTGAAAGAGTTCTTAGATAAGAACTTCGGAGATTGTGAGTTAATCCATGAATACAAAATTGACCATCCAAATTACATCGGATATGTAGATTTACTTGTACAGGCGCCAGATGGAACATGTATGGTGATAGATTTCAAATACTCAAACAACATAAAGAATTATCTTGATAGTGGCCAATTGCATATCTACAGGGACTATCTGCAGCAAGATGGTTTTGATGTTAAAAGACTAGCATATTTATTTGTTCCGAAGACAAGTATTCGTCAAAAAAATGATGAGGATTTATTTCAATTTCGGAAACGATTAGTTCAGACAGTTGAAGAATCAACATTAACATTCGTTCCGATTGAATTTGATGAAATGGAAACAATCTATTTTCAAAACAGTATTTACAAGATTGAAGAAGCCAAAGATTACCCACGAAATACAAGTGGTAAATGCTTCAGTTGCAATCCTAAATTTAGACCAAGTTATTTAGAAGTTATCGAAAATGAAAAGGGAGAGATTGAAATGGTACTACCTAAAAATGAACGTCGTGAGAGAAAAATTGATACTAAGCCGGATTTGTGGATTTACGCAGATAGTTATGTTGGAAAATCTACATTTGTGGATCAAGTGGAAAATGTTCTATTCCTGAATACGGATGGTAACACAGATAATACAACGGCACCCGTAATTTCTATTAAAGATATAGTAACTAAGGCTGGACGTGTTACTAATCGAAAATTAGCTTGGGATTTGTTCCTGGATTCAATCAGTGAATTAGAAACTGATGACAATGATTTTGAAGCAGTTGCGCTGGACCTAGTTGAAGATATTTATGAGCACTGCAGAGTGTATGTTTTTGATAAGAACGGATGGGAACATGAGTCTGATGGTAACTACGGTAAAGGGTGGTCAAAAGTTACCACTGAATTTAATAACGCTATAAAGCGATTGAAATCTTTAGGTTATCAATTAATTTATATCAGTAAAGAAAAGGTTGAAGAAATTACTCTTAAAGGTGGATCTAAACGCACGACATTTAAACCGAACATCAATGATAAGGTTGCAAACTTTTTAACTGGTACAGTCGATTTAACTTTACGTGCATTTGTAAACTCAGATGATGAAAGATTTCTGCAGCTTGCTAAAAAACAAAATGTATTTGGTGGTGGTCGATTTGATTTCCAAGTAGAAACCATTCCACTAGAAATGAATGCATTTTTAGAAGAGTTAACTGCAGCACAAGAAAATAAAGCTAGTAAAACAAAAGAAAAGCCTAAGCGATCACCACGTAAAAAGAAAGATGATGAGGATTCAGTCGAGGAAGAAACAAAGGTAAGTCAGACTACCAAAGAAGTTGAAGATGAAGTTGAAGATGAAGCAGTCACAGAAGAAAAGCCAAAACGTCAACGTCGTAATCGTAAATCTGAAGAGGAACAAACTGAAGATAAACCAGCTGAAGAGGAAAAACCGAAACGTCAGCGACGTACACGAAATGCACAGGAAGATGAGACACCACCAGGTGAAGAGGAATCTGCAGGTGAACAAGAAGAAGCTCCAAAACGTCGTAGAAGAACGAGAGGTGAAAAATAATGGCGGTAAAAGAACTTAGTACAAAGGAACAGCATTATGCTGATACTCGTGAAGAAGCAGAAGAAATTGTAACAGAAGCAAAGGAAGACGTGTATTTAACATCATTCAAAATCAGTGAAAAGCACAATAAGTACGGTACTTACTTTTTGGTTGATTTAGCGTTCAGTTACAACACACCACGTGAAATTATGGAAACGGCAACTTCAAAACCAGTTGATGAAGAAAATACAGATCCACCGCATGAAGGTGTTCCATACACCGTAGAGGATGGCGTAGTTTCAATTAACAACAATCAGGAGGATGATGAATAATGGCAGAAAAACAATTTAATTGGGATAAGTTTGATAAAAAAGTTGATCTAGAAGCATTAGCTGAAGATGTGAAAGAAGTAGAAGAAAATGGTGGCGGAGGATATGAATCACTTCCACCAGGGCGATATGAAGTTGAAGTTGAAAAATTGGAATTAACCGAATCAAAAAAAGGCGATCCAATGCTAACAATTTGGTTTAAAGTTATTGCTGGTGAATACGAAAAGAATCGTATCTTTTATAACAAAGTTATGCAACCACAGAACGATAAAGCATTTGGATTACAGGTTCATCAAAATAATGAAATGCTTCGAGCTTTATGGGATTGTGAAAAAGATGATGTTAAGTTTACTAGCTTCAAAGATTATGCTGATTTAGTGCTTGATATACATGAGGATATTGACGGTCAATTTGAATATCTTCTAGAAATAGATCAGAACAAGGATGGCTTTGACACGTTTGAGATTGTTGAAATATTTGAAGTTGAATAAGTGAATATGGGGGAGCTTTCGGGCTCCCTTTTATATTAGAAAAGGGTGATTATAAATGGTTAGTCCATTGCAAGAAATAGCAAAAATTTCACACCATGTACCTTTAGAAGCCTTACAAGATATTAACCAGCGTATAAGTGATTGGATTGCATCTGGAGGAAAAGAAGATGATCCATATATTCAACAGCAATTACGATATGCAAGAAGGTTTGTAAAGGATGATATTGTGAAATGACTTATCAAGCATATTGCCCGAGATGTCAATATGTTGTTTATTCTCAGAAGTATTGGGCTTCAAAAGATAAATTTAAATATAAATTTTCATGTACGTGTGGTTGTAATTTTTATCTTGATAAAGAGTTCGCTAATAAGGTGTGATATTAATTGCTTTTCTATGACTTTGAAGTATTTGCCCAGGATTGGTTAGT
This sequence comes from Bacillus sp. JJ722, assembly GCF_036963345.1. Classification (NCBI taxonomy): domain Bacteria; kingdom Bacillati; phylum Bacillota; class Bacilli; order Caryophanales; family Bacillaceae; genus Bacillus; species Bacillus sp. JJ722. The sequence continues at coordinate 39,496 of NZ_JBALMO010000018.1, read as the reverse complement.
GGTCATTACAGATACAGTAGACCAATCAGAAAAAGTATTTGTTAATGATGAAATAGGTTTAATAAAGTATTACAACGAACACAAGAATGATATTTGGATAGGATACAATTCCCGTCACTATGACCAATACATTTTAAAAGCAATTTTATGTGGTTTTACACCACAAGAAATAAACAATTGGATTATAGTAAAAAATCAACCAGGTTGGAAGTTTTACAAAGACTTCTGGAAAATAAAACTTTACAACTTTGATGTAATGACAAATAAATTTCGTTCTTTAAAACAATTAGAAGGGTTTCAAGGCCATGATATTCGTGAAACATCAGTTTCGTTTGATACAGTACGTAAATTGAATGATGATGAGATCCAAGAAGTAATTGATTACTGTACACATGATGTTCATGAAACGATGCACATTTTCATGGAAACTATTACAGAATTTGAATCACAGATTGAATTACTTAAAATGTTTAACCTTCCAATACGTAATATTTCTAAAACAAAAGCGCAATTAAGTGCCGTGATCCTGGAAGCAAAACAACCTTCTACTCCAAGATTTGATGAGTTTGATTTTTCTTTTCCGCCTACATTGCAGATTAATAAGTATACAGAAGTCCTGGATTTCTACAAGGAAAACAAAGATTATGACAAAGTATTCGAGATAGATGTTGCCGGTGTACCACATATTTTCGCTTGGGGTGGCTTGCATGGAGCAAGAAGCAACTATTTTGGTACTGGCCATTTCATTAATATAGATGTGGCCAGTTATTATCCAGCATTAATGATTGAGTACGATTACTTAAGTAGGAACGTAAAGAACCCTGAAAAGTTCAGTGAAATACGAGATACTCGATTGAAATACAAGGCTGCTAAAGATAAACGCCAGGCACCACTTAAAATTGTCATTAATGGGACATATGGGGCAATGAAAGATAAATACAACGGACTTTATGATCCACTTATGGCCAACAATGTTTGTATAGGTGGAATGACATTGCTACTAGATTTAATCGAAAAGCTTGAACCACATTGTCAGATTATCCAATCTAATACAGATGGTGTACTAGTTAAGCTATACCATGAAGATGATTACGATTTAATCGATGACATTTGTTATGAGTGGGAACAACGTACAAAAATGGAATTAGAGTTTGATGAATTCGTAAAGGTTATTCAGAAAGACGTTAACAATTATATTTTGGTAGATGCAGATGGGAAATACAAATCAAAAGGTGCATACGTTAAAAAGCTTAACAGTCTAGATAATGATTTACCGATTGTTAACGAAGCTATTGTGAATTGGTTTGTAAAAGGTATCGATCCAGAAGAAACGATTTTTAGTTGTAAAGAACTTATTAAGTTCCAAAAGATCGTAAAGATTAGTAGTAAATATGATTATGCAAGATACGGAACGAGAAGATTGTATGAGAAAGTATTTCGTTTATTTGCAAGCATAGATGAAAACGATAAAGAGTTACGTAAAGTAAAAAACGGTGTTGATGAAAAAATAGCATACACTCCGGAGCGATGTTTTATTGTGAATGAAGATGTAAGTGATAAAAAAATACCACTCAAGTTAGATTATTGGTGGTATTGGGATTTAGCAGTTAAGAGAATTAATGATTTTATAGGGGAAAGGTAAAACCATCCTCAAAAGGATGGTTGAACAACCTATTTCTTTAATTTTTCTACAGTGGATGAAACAAAATTTCTAACAGATTGAATTTTATTCTTCTGTTCAAGTTTATAAATTTTTTCATCAAGTATTAATTCAATTGCAAGTTTGACATCGGGGAATAGAGATAGACATTCTTCTTCAGTTAACTCATGTATTCCTTTACTCAAAATACTATACAATTGTCTATTTTCAACAAGAATGGGAGGTAGTTGATTTGCTAACATCTTAATTTTTTCATCCATCTTAGATTGTTGAAAAACAGTATTGTCAAATGATGGTTCTTTTAGTGCTTCTTGTCTACACTCTTCAATAAGGTTTTCAAAAATTCTACGTAAGTAGACAAATGAACCAGCACCGATTCCATGGGAATATAGTCCAATAGCTTTAGAAAAATCACGATAGTCATTTTTTAAGATTTTTCGATACTTATCAATAGAGTGAATTTCTAAAGAGGCAATAGAAGGGAATTGTCCAATCTTTGTCATTTCATTGTTGAAAATTCGAAAAATGAATGAATATAAATGTGATTCATCCCTTTGACATTTAAAGTGGAAATCTAAAGGATTTGGGGAAGAAGTGAATCTATTCATCCTTATATCTGGATCATCATCCAAATATTTTACGACTTGTCGGTTATTTAAATAAAATTTAAATGTAGAATCCTTTTTACATTCAATACAATAACAATCAAATTGTATGTTATGGCGTTCATTAATAAATTTTTCTAATTCAAGAAAGCTAGTTTCATCAAAAGGAACAGGTTCGTATAATCCGAGTTGTAGTAAAAGATAATTTGAATCTAATTTGCTTGGCATAATTTATCCCTTCTAAGTGTTTTTACTTTTAGTATAACAAATTATAAAGGTAATCTTTTAAAAAAATAGTAAATTTTAGAGCGAATAGTAGGTGATTAACATTTATAAAGGATACCTCAAAGGAAATGGAAAACATGCATCCAGTAAGTTTAAAGATGGAGCTAAACTATTATCCTATCACACAGCAAGAAAAGAAGATTCATTCGTTGGTATTTTAGAAGATGACTATATCATGGTGGATGTCGATGACGTAGATGAAGCAGAGATACTTCTGGATATTATAGAAGATAAAAAAATTAAATGTTCCGTATTAGAAACCACTAATGGCATGCACTTTTATTTTAAAGGCTATGATATAACAGCCAATAAAATAAAATGGTTTTCTAATATTGGTATACCTTGTGATTACAAATTAGGAATTAAAAATACTGCCGATCCACTTAAAATAGATGGGAAAACGCGCAAATGGTTAAAGAAATCAACGGAACATGAGCCACTTCCAAAATGGCTATATCCGTACCATAAGAAAAACCCTAACCTTACTAAACTATCAGATGGTGATGGTCGTAACGACAAGCTTTTCACTTACATCTTAAAAATGCAGTCGCAAGGTATGGCCAAGAATGATATTAAAGATACAATCTCTATCATTAACAATTACATCTTAGAAGATCCAGTTGAACAATCCGAATTAAATGTAATAATACGTGATGATGCATTCATGAAAGAGTCTTTTTTTGTAAAAGGCTCGTTCCAACATGAGAAATTTGGGGATTTTCTTATTAATGAACATCACATATGTAAGATTACTAATATCCTTCACATTTATACGGAAGGTGTATATTCGGATAAGCAAGAAGACATTGAAGGTGCAATGATTAAGCACATTCCTTCATTAAAAAGGATGCAGCGACAAGAAACGTTAGCATACCTGCAGCTAAAAGCAAAAGATAAAAACTTTTCGCCTACTCAATATGTTGTTATGAAAAATGGCGTATTTAATCTAGAAACTTGGCAATTAGAAGATTTTACACCGGAGATTATTACTAGAAATAAAATACCTATTGCGTACGTAAAAGATGCTTATCATGAGGTCACTGATAAAACGTTCAACAAAATTGCAGTTAATGATAATAAGGTCCGTGCGATTATGGAAGAAATATTGGGCTATATCCTGTTTAGGAGAAATGAGTTTGCTGCAACATTTATCTTAACTGGTGACGGTAGTAATGGTAAATCTTCTTACTTGAAAATAATACGCAAGTTAATAGGTTCGGATAATGCTTCATCACTAGATTTGAATGAATTAGATCAGCGTTTTAAAACGGCCGAGTTATTCGGGAAGTTGGCGAACATCGGTGATGATATTGGAAAAGGTTATATTAAAGATTCATCGATCTTTAAAAAACTATCTACCGGAGAAACACTAAACGTTGAACGTAAAGGTAAAGATCCATTTGATTTCACTAACTATGCAAAATTAATCTTTAGTGCTAATGAAATGCCACGTATTAATGATTTTAGTGATGGTCTTGGTAGACGTCTTCAAATTGTTCCGTTTAAAGCGAAATTCACACCAAATGATGAAGACTATGATCCATTTATTACTGATAAATTGTTATCTAATGAATCGATGCAATATGTTCTAAATCTTGCTTTGAAAAGTTTAAAGAGATTACTTACTAATAAGAAATTCACTAAATCAAAAGCAGTTGAAAATGAGCTAATTAAATACCAGGAAGATAATAACCCTATCATTAGCTTTGTTAACAATGAAGACGTGGAATTAGAACGTAGTGTTGTTGGTGATGTTTATCTGCAGTACAAAGTGTATTGTACAGAGAATGGGTATCAAGCCGTTAGTAATATTAGTTTTAGCAAGCAAGTGAAGCAGTTGTTTGGATTAACATCAGTGCAACAGAAGGTTGATGGAAAGAACAAAAGAATCTTTATTGATGAGTAATTTTTTTTCGCGCTTGACCAAAATTCGGTCAAATAGGAAAAACGAGCGTAGATGTATCAAGGGATGGTCAAACATGCGTGACCGAATTTTGGTCACGAAATCAGCGTTTTTAGTGACTGTTTTGACCCTTTTTATTAAAAAATAAGGTAAAATGCGTTACCTGTTACCTTATCTGCTACCTATAAAAACCCATTTATATCAAGGGTTTGACGTGTATCGGTAACAGGTAACAGATTTTTTAACTTCTTTTTATAAATATATATTATTAATAATAAAAAAATTATTATATAAAAGAAATTTAGGGGGTAAATGCGTTACCTTTTAACTTTGAAAATGTAATAAACCCAGTCGTATCAAGGACTCAAGGCGGTAACAGATGGTAACAGATAGTAACGCATTTTACTCTAAAAAAGGTGGGTGAATCATCATTTGTTTGACTGGCTGAAAGATTATCAGAAATTAGAAGAAGAGATTGCATATTTAGAACACAATCTTGAACGAACAAAACGTGAGTTAAAACGATGGGAATTAGGTGATTTATCTGTAATTAAATTAACTGCAGATTCAGACGGTGCAAAAGTAGAAGATCGTATTGAAGCAATGGAATATGAATTAGCTCATAAGATGAATGATATGTACGATCTAATGATATTGATTAGCAAGTTCAAAGGACTTGATAACAAAATATTAAAGTTAAAATATGTAGATGGTTTAACTTTAAATGAAATAGCCGAGCAAGTGAACTATAGTGCTAGTCATATAAAGAAGAAACATGCTGAGTTAATAAGGTTATTAAAATTCATCGATGAAGAGGGTATCATTTAGGTTCACTCCTAAATAGTATCGCACCTATTGAAAAAATGGATTATAGTAATAGCATAGAAAACGTTATACACATGACACTTTTATAAATGTGTTTTATATAGATGAAAGCATCTCATACGAGGTGCTTTTTATTATGTCCATAAGGATGTGATCAAGATGAAAGTAAGTGAATTGATTAGTCCAGATGTTATTAAAAAGTTAAAGCCCATTAAGGTTAAAGAGAAGCTTACTACTAGAGAATGGGAAAACATAATGGGCAAGAATCGAGATACTTATACAAGAAAAAATGGAGCCGTTAGGAGGAAATAAGAATGATTATTGAAACACGTAAAACAGCACAAGGAACTGAGTACTGGGACAATGATGAAAAGAGATCATTATTTGTACCTGCAGGTGAAAAACCTAACTTTGAAGTTACTGAAAATCCTAATAGTATGATAATGGGTATGGATTTAGCAAACAGTAAAGATGTAACTGCAGTAAACGGAAAAGTTATCGATGCGGAAATTAACCTAGATAATATGAATGCTGAACAGTTACTTTCATTTGCTAAACAAAATGACATCGATGTACCAGGTAAGTTAAAGAAAGAAGAAACGATTCGGGAATTTATCGTTGAACAATTAACGACTGATGCACAGTGAAGTATTGCGGTGAGCAAGGTTGCAAGACATTAATTAGTAAAGGTCGTTATTGTGAGAGCCATAAGCGAAGAAGTAGAAAGGCAAAGCAATCAAAGTATAAATCGTTCTACAATACGCAAGCATGGCGTGATCTAAAAGCATACTGTTATCAACGTGACGGTGGGCGATGTGTTGAATGTAAAAAGTTTGTCTTCGGTAAATGGGCACAGCATCATCATAAGATACCGATCCAAGTAAGACCGGACTTGAAACTAGTCGAGGACAATGTTGTTACCGTTTGTCCTAGTTGCCATACCATCTTGGAACAAGAGTGTGACAAACAATATAATCATTTAAATAAAAAAAATAACAATTATAAATCATTCAATTGGAAAGTTTAGCCCCCCTATCAAAAACACGTTTTTTTGCTTTTACGGAAGACCGGATACAACATAAAAACGCGCGACTCAAAAAATTTTTTCGTGAAAAATTCAATACTACAAACTAGGAGGTGAGTAGGTTGGCGAGACCAAGAAACCCAAATCGTGATAAAGCTTTTGATATTTTTAAAGAGCATGATGGTGATATTCAAAACCGTGTCATTGCTGAAATGTTGGACGTTCCTGAAAAGACAATTTCGAATTGGAAAAGTCGTGATAGATGGTTAGAAAACTTAGACGATGAAGTTTGTAGTACTACAAAAAAGAAACGTAGTACTACGAATAAGAAAACTATCAAGAAAGATATTCGTATTGAGACACGAAAACGGATAATTGATGCTCTGATCGAAGCTGGAACCTATTCACCAGCCCTTGATTTGTTGATTGAACTATATTTGGATGCGTATGAAGAATACCAATTGCTTAAGGTGAACGATGAAGATACAGAAAAGCTTAGAAAAGAGTTAGCTAAATTACTTGGTCAACTTGGTTTAGATGGAAAAAACAAAGACCTCATCAAAAAGAATGGTGTACTTTTGGAAAAAGGTGATGAAGAGAAGGAAAATGAAAAAGTGCCAGATACTAATGAAAATAGTAAGTTAGTTGAATTTAGGCAAAGAAGGATGAGAGGGTAGTTTATGATTGATTTTGAAGTAAACTATGCTGATGAGTTTGTAAAAGAGTTTGATGATAACCCGAAATCTTATCCAGATACCGTTAAGCTTGGTGTAAAGCGTTACAAACGGTGGAAAAAGCGAAAAGATATATTTTGGGATAATGATAAAGCAAACGATATGCTTTTTTTTACCGAGACATTTTTAAAACATGCAAAAGGTAAATGGGCCGGGCAACCATTAATTTTAGAATCATGGCAGAAATTTTTCTTTGCAAATATTTATGGTTGGCAAAAATATAATGAAGATGGTAAAGCTGTGCGTGTTATTCGTACGGCTTATTTGCAAGTTCCAAAGAAAAACGGAAAAACAATAATGGGTGGTTCACCTGTTATTTATGGAATGTATGGTGAGGGTGTTCGTGGTGCTGATATTTATATATCTGCCAATACTTTCGAACAATGTCAGAATGCTGCTATTCCAATTGGGTTAACTATTGAAAATAGCCCTGACTTGCGTCCAGGTACTCGGATTTATAAGGGCAAAGAAGATACCGTTCGTTCCGTGAAGTATACGTTTGTTGAAGACGGTTTGAAATATGCAAACACTTTAAAGGTATTGACCAAAGATAATGCAGGAAATGAAGGTAAAAACCCATACATTAATTACTTTGATGAAGTTCATGCTCAAATGGATCGCGAGCAATATGATAACTTGCGTTCTGCACAAGTAGCTCAAGAAGAACCACTAAACATTATTACTTCGACAGCCGGGAAGCAGCCAGGTTCTTTAGGAGCGCAAATTCACACATATGGAAAAAAGGTCTTAAAAGATGATAAAGATGATTCATGGTTTGTGATGATCTATGAGCCGAACAAAAAATATGATTGGGAAGATCGCGAAGTTTGGAAAATGGTTAACCCGAATATTGGCGTTTCGGTTAGTATGGAGTTTCTTAATAATGCTTTTTTAGAAGCTCAGAATAATAGTTTTAATCGTGCAGAATTTTTGTCAAAGCATCTAAACGTTTTTGTTAATTACGCAGAAACATACTTTGAAAAAGATCAATTGGATAAAATGCTGGTAAACTCTTTAGGTGATGTCGAAGGTTTGACATGTGTAATTGGTGTTGATTTATCAAGGCGTACTGATTTGACTTGTGTTTCAATTAATATTCCAACTTTTGATGATGAAGGAGACTCACTATTAAAAGTAAAGCAAATGTATTTCATTCCGGAGTTTGGTATTGAAGAAAAGGAGCAGCAACGTAATATACCATATAGGGAATTAGCTAAACTTGGATTTGTTACTCTTTGTCCTGGTAAAACGGTTGATGAAGATATGGTAAATGAATATGTTGAATGGGTATTTGAATACTTTGATTTACGCCAAATAAATTATGATCCTGCACTTGCAGAAAAGCTTGTTGAAAAGTGGGAAATGCTTGGTATAACCTGTATTGAGGTTCCACAATATCCAACCCATATGAATGAACCATTTGACGATTTTGAGGTTCTTTTATTACAAGACAAAGTAGTGACAGATAACCAACTACTTATTTTTTGTGCTTCAAATGCAAAGATTGTAACGAACATTAACAATCTAAAAGCTCCATCTAAACGAAAAAGTCCAGAACATATAGATGGATTTGTGGCCATGTTAATCGGACATAAAGAAACATTGAATATGATGGATGAAAGTATTGATGGCATGGATGATTTAATCAGTGATATTTATAGATAAACACGAACAAAATTAACTTATAGGATCCAAAAACATTCGTTAATGGAAGGCGGTGAGAAATTGGGATTGCGAAATCGGTTTTCAAATTTTTTGTATAGGCAAGCGGAGGAACGAGGTTATTTCGATGATATACTTGGTCGTTCAATTCGTTATGGTGGTGGTTGGTATTCCAATGATGAAAACATTTTGGAGTCCAGCGATGTATATGAGCTATTACAGGACATTAGTAATCAATTAATGCTTGCAAATATAGTTGTGGAAGATAGTGATGGTAATGAAATTAAAAATCCTTCAACTTTGAAAATATTAAAGAATCCTAATAGCTATTTAACACAATCTGAATTTATCAAGTTGATGACAAACTCTTACTTACTGTATGGCGAAGTGTTTCCTGTATTAGATGGTAATGAATTACACTTAGTATCGAATGTTTATACAGAACTTGATGATAGATTAATACCGCATTATAAGATTGATGGAACTGAAATTCCGTCTTTTATGATTAGGCACATTAAGAATATCGGTAGTAATCATTTAAAAGGTGTGGGGATTTTAGAACTTGGAAAAAGCACATTAGAGGGCGTTATGAGCGCCGAAAAGGTTTTGACTGATAAGTATAGCAAAGGTGGATTACTCGCTTATCTGCTTAAACTGGACGCTCATATTAACCCGAAGAATGGTTCACAGTCATTGTTAATCAAAGCAATATTGGATCAACTAGAATCCATTGACGAATCAAGATCAGTTAAAATGATACCACTAAGTAAGGGATATACGATTGAAAGTATGAAAAGTCCTATAGAGGATGAGAAAATTTTAGGATACTTGAATGTGTATAAAAAGGACTTAGGTAAGTACTTAAATATTAATGTAGACACTTATACAGCTTTACTTAAATCGGACTTAGAGAAAGCTATGATGTATTTGCATAATAAAGCTGTTAGACCAATAATGAAAAATTTTGAAGACCATTTGAGTCTTCTTTTTTTCGGTAAAAATTCGGACAAGCGTATTAAATTTAAGATTAATATTCTTGATTTTGTACCTTACAGTGTAAAAACAAATATTGCTTATAACATAGTTCGTACTGGTATCACATCACCAGATATTGTTGCGGTCAAATTTCTGGGATTACCAGCACAAAATACACCTGAATCACAGGCTATTTACATTTCGAACGACTTATCAAAAATTGGTGAGAAGAATGCTACTGACGATAGCTTGAAAGGTGGTGATGAAAATGACAAAGAAAAAGGAAACGAGGACATTTGACATCACCGGACTCCAAACACGCGATGTAATAAATGGTGAACCTAATGTTATCAGTGGATATGCTGCAGTTTTTAATTCACCAACAACAATCGGTGACTGGTTCACAGAAACGATTTCACCAGGTGCGTTTAGTAGGGCTATTTCTGAAAATGGCGATATTCGTGCATTGTTCAACCATGATTGGAACAATGTATTAGGTCGTACAAAAAGTGGTACTTTGCGATTGCAAGAGGATGAACGAGGATTAAAGTTTGAGGTTGAATTACCTGACACAACCGTGGCTAGTGATTTAGTAAAAAGCATGAAACGCGGTGATATAAATCAGTGTTCATTTGGCTTTTTTGCAACAGAAGAAACCTGGGACTATTCAGTTGAACCAGCATTAAGGACCATTCATGAGGTTGAATTGTATGAGGTATCTGTAGTTAGTATTCCAGCTTATGACGATACTGAAGCTTCGGTAAGAAGTAAGGAAATCGATAAAGAAGTAGAACAACGTATGAAAGTGATTAAACAAATAAATCAACTATTGGGGGAAAAGTAAATGAATAAACAATTATTATTAGCATTACAGAAACGTAATAAAGAAAGACTTACTGAGCTACGTACACAGGTTGAAAATCCGGAATTACGTGCTGCAGATTTACCAGCTATTCAGGAGGAGATTGATGAAATTACAAAACAATTACAAGATATTGCGGATGCTTTAGCAAACTCTGATGATCCAGAAGGCGAAGGTGAAGGTGAAGAAGGTGCTGCAACTGGTGAAGGTTCTGGAACTAGTGAGGGAGAAGGTCGTGACGGAGATCCAGAAGGCGGAGAAGGTGAAGAAGGGACCGGCTCTGCTGATGGAGAAGGTGAAAATCGTTCAAAGGGTATTGATCCAGAGCAACGTAAATCAATTATAAGTGCAATTGGAAAAGGTCTTTCAACTCGTGGCCATAAGTCTACTAAAACAAAAGAAAAGGAAATTCGTTCTGCCTTTGCCAATTTCGTAGTTGGTAATATTTCAGAAGCTGAAGCACGTTCTTTGGGTATTGAAGCTGGTAATGGCTCTGTAACAATTCCGGAAGTCATTGCTTCTGAAGTAATTACTTATGCACAAGAAGAAAACTTGTTACGTAAGTATGGAAGTCGTCACAAAACAAAAGGTGATGTGAAATATCCTGTTCTTGTTAAGAAAGCAGATGCAAATGTGCGTAAAAAAGAACGTGGTAGTGGTGATGAAATTGCAGAAACTGCAATTGAATTTGATGAAATTTTGTTAAGTCCAGCAGAGTTTGATGCGTTGGCAACAGTTACTAAAAAACTTATTAAAATGTCTGGTGTAAACGTTGAAGAGATTGTTATTGAAGAATTGAAAAAAGCTTACGTGCGTAAGGAAACTAATTATATGTTCAATGGTGATGATGTTGGTAATGAAAACCCTGGGGCGTTGGCTAAGAAGTCAGTTGCGTACTTTGAATCAAAACCAGTTGATTTAAATACAGATGGATGGTCTCAATTGCTTTATAGTCAACTAGTTAAGTTGAAAGGACAACCTGTTACTGAGGTGTTGAAAAAATCAATGTGGATTATCAACCGTGCAGCGTTAACAGTTCTTGAAGATATGACTGATAAACAAGGTCGTCCATTACTGCATCAAGATGCTACAGATGGTGTAGGATATAAACTACTTGGTCATAAACTTGATTTTACAGATGCTGCAGACGGTACAGATCCAACTGCACCAGTTTTCTACTTTGGAGATTTTAAAGCTTTCCACATTCAGGATGTTATCGGTGCTATGGAACTACAAAAGCTAGTTGAGAAATACGCAGGAACAAATAAAATTGGTTTCCAAATCTACAATTTGTTAGATGGTCAATTAGTGTATTCTCCATTTGAACCAGCCGTTTACCGTTATGAAGTTGGAGCTACTAAGCCAACTGGTGCTTAATATGGATGAGCTACTAAAGAAATTTAAAGAACATATTCGAGAAGAGGACATGGAGGATTCCATGCTCTCTTTTTATTTACAACAAGGTCAACGATATATTCAAAAGGCAACAGGGGCACAACCAGAGTATTTGGTGATTCTTGCTGCAGGTATTTTTTATGAATATCGTGTGGCCGAAAAAGAATTGGAGCAGGCTCTTGATGCAATTACTCCTTTCATTGTCCAGGAGGTCTATGATGCCGAAGAGACAAACCAATAAGTTAAATAAAAGAATTGATGTCTATGGAAACAAAGAATTTATTAATGAACTAAACGAAAGTTCATTTAAGTTCGGTAAAATTAAAACAATTTGGGCATCGATAGTCCCACAAACAGGGAGCCTACAAAAACAAGTAGCTGATACGATACTGACTAATGTTACGCATAAAATCATTGTGCGTTATACGGCTGGTAAAGAAATCACAAAGGAAATGGAAATTCATTATAAAAATCATAAATTTGAGATTAAATATATCCTTAACCCTTACTTTGCAAATGAGACATTAGAAATCTTTTGTATGGAAGTGATTAAATAATGAAGGTTAGTGGATTAACTGAATTTCAAAAAGATTTACTTGGTGTAGCTGAAAATAAATTACCAAGAGAAATGAATAAAGTTATGAGAAAGGTCGGCAGTAAAGCGCGGACCCATGTTGCTAGAAAAGCCCGTAGAGATGTCAAAAAAGTAACTGGTAACTATCATAAGAAATGGAAGCGTGGAAAGGTTTTTAAAGGGAAAGATGGTGAAACCGTTGTTCGTGTTATCAACTCCAGTCCACATGCGCACTTAATTGAAGATGGTCATAGACTTGTTTTACACGATGGTACAGAAGTTGGCTTTGTTCAAGGTAAGAAGGTATTGGACAATGGTATAAAAGAATTTGAAAACAGTGGTCAAGCTGATGCCATTATATCTGATTGGTTAGACGATCTATTAGATAAGGGGAAACTATGATTACGTATAAGGATATAAAAAACGCAATAAATACGTTATTAATCAAAGAATTTAAAATTAAAATTAATAGCAACGATGTGAAGAAGGGTTTTGCTAGACCTTCTTTTTTTGTGTCTTTTGACAACATGGGACGTGATGGCGATACAAGTCAGGTTCATAAGTCTTTGACTATACGGATTAACTATTTTCCTAGTGATCGTGATGAAAATTCAATTGAACTAATGGACGTAAATGAACAACTTGGAAATCTATTTGATTTAAAACTACCTGTGTTAGATAGATTTTTTAACATCGATGAACCTAAAGCAGATGTAATAGATGGCGTACTTGAGTTTTCCTTTGATATTGAATTTTTTGATGCTAGGGAAAATGAATATGGTACTGATCCAAACCACAAGCCAGAGTTAATGCAAAATCTAGAATTTAGAAAGGGTGATTTGAGTGGGATTACCGGAGATTAATATAGAGTTTAAAGGTAAAGCTGTTAGCGCGATTAAGCGAAGTGCTATGGGTATAGTCGCTTTGGTACTGAAGGATGATACCGGAGACTTTTTTACTAAAGAATATAAGAGTATTGAAGAAATTGAATCAGCTGATTGGAAAGCTGAAAACCTAGACTATATCAATAAAGCATTCCTGGGTACACCAAAGAAAGTAATCTGTGAAAGGCAAGACACAACAGCAACTGATTTGAATGCAGTTTTAAAACGTGTTGGGAGTAAGAAATGGAATTACCTAGCTATTCCTGAAATAACAGATACTGAAAAGGAAGCAGTTGCAACTTGGATTAAGACAAAGCGTAAAAACGACAAGAAAACAGGTAAAGTAGTACTTCCGTATATGGAAAGTGATGATGAAGGTATTCTTAACTTTACTACTAAAGATATTAAAGTCGGAGAAAAAGTCTACACAACTGCCGAATATTGCGCGCGATTAGCTGGTGCTGCAGCTGGTTTACCGTTCACACGATCTTTGACTTATTTTGTATTGGATGAAGTGGATAGTATTACCGAATCAGATACACCAAATGAAGATATTGACGCAGGTCAATTAATCCTCATAAATGATGGTGAAAATATCAAAATTGCTAGAGGTGTTAATAGTTTGGTAACGACAACTTTAGTCAAAACAGAAGATTTCAAGAAGATAAAAGTTGTGGAAGTAATGGACATGATTATGGATGATATTCGGGATACTTTTAATAAGGAATATGTCGGTAAGGTACCAAATACTTACGATAATCAGGTTTTATTTTTTACGTCCGTTAATGCCTATCTTAAAGGTTTAGCAGCAGAGGATATATTAGACCCTAGCTATAATAATTTTGCAACTGTGAACGTTGAAGCGCAACGTCTAGCATGGGAAGGTATTGGCACAAATACTGAAACATGGGATGACTTAAAAGTAAAATTAATGTCCTTCAAAAGCAATGTATTTGCAGGTGGAAATATCAAAATTGTTGATGCAATGGAGGATTTAGATTTCAAGATTACAATTTAAGGGAGGAATAGCAATTGAATAAGATACCGCCTAAAAGAGTTATTAACGGTACATTCGGTGCCGTTTGGGTTAATGGTGAAAAATGGCTTGATATAGAAGCATTCGAAGCTAAAATCGCTATTGATTATGAAGATGTAAATATGGCCGAAGTATTAGCAACTATGAAAAAGATGTTAGGTTGGACTGGTGAAGGTTCAATGACTACTAAAAAAGTGTATAGCCGTGGTGCTGTATTAATGGCTGATGCCGTTAAAACAGGCATTATGCCCGATATTGAAATTGTTGGTAAGCTTGCTGATCCAGATGCGTTTGGGCATGAACGAATCGCTATTAAGGATATAACTTTAAATGAATTTACTTTACTAGCATTTGAACAAAAAACTCTTGGTACAGAGGAATTACCATTTAATTATGCTGACTTTGACTTGATAGACAAAATTGCTGCTTAAGGAGAGGATTAGAATGGGAGAAACTAAAAAAGAAATTAAAAAAATAACTTTGACGGATGTTATCAAAAATAAAGAAAAGTACCAGGTTAGAGATGATGTGACTCAAGATTTAATCATCGATCGTTTAGATGGAATTATAACTATTCAAAAACCTGAACGTTCTTTGTGTCTTGAAACAATTCAAATGGCACATGATCCAAATCAAGCAGATAAATCTAATGTTTTCGTAGTTTATAATTCGATTGTTGAACCGAATTTAAAAGACAAAGATCTACAAAAAGAATTTGGTTGTGTTGAACCACAAGATATTGTTGAAAAAATATTTGAACCAGGAGAAGTTGATGAGATTGCTAAGGCTTGTTTTGCACTAGCTGGATATGGGAATTCAATTAGCAAGGTTAAAGATTTAAAAAACTAATTGAAAGTGATGATAAATTCTATTTTTATCATCACTACTTGCAAAAAGGATTTACACTAGAATACTTGTTGAATTTAAGGGAAGATGAAAAGCTCTTTATGTTAGCAAGTTTAGATCGATATGTTGAAGAAGAGAAGGCTAAATTCAAAATGAAATAGCCTTTTCTTTTTTTTTTTTGTAAAAGGCGGTGAGAGACAAATGGGTACAAGAGTAATATCAGCGATTTTAACTTTAAAGGATAAAAACTTTTCTACAAATATGAAAAAAGCAGCATCCGGAATGAGCGATTTCGAACGTGGATTGAAATTTGTAGATACTAGAATGACAACCTTTTCAGAAAATGCAACTCAAACATTTTCTAATGTTGCAAAGAAAACCGGATTAATAACGACAGGTATTGCTGGTTTAGGCGCTGCTACTGGACCTGCTATTGCCGGAGTTGGTGCTGTGGGCGCATCATTTGCTGCAGCTGGTATCGGTGCGGCAGCATTTGGAGCTGTTGCGGTATCTGCACTTGGTAATGTATTTGAAGCATCAAAAGAAGTAGAGAAGATAGAGGAACAGATTGCAAATGCAGACAGTGCCAAAGAGAGAGCTGCAGCACAAAAGGAGTTAGCTGCAGTATATGCTGATATGAGTAACGCGCAAAAAGGTGCATTAAAAGACTTACAAAACTTTAAAGGTTTTTGGGGTGACTTTGTTAAACAGTTTGAACAGCCTGTTTTTAAATCCTTTAGTGAAGGGTTAAACTTCACTCAAAAATTATTAACAAATTTAGCGCCAACTATCACTAGAGTATCTGACATGATGGTTTCGATTATACGAGATATGAGCAGTGCATTGGATAGTTCTGGTGCGAAGGAGTTTTTTACTTGGTTAGAAATAAATGCTGCTGAAAGTTTGTCCAACTTTGCAACTATAACAGGTAACGTTTTTGCTGGTATTTTTAATATATTTCAAGCATTTTCACCGTTAGGAGCTAGTGTTGAAGAAGGCTTGGTAAGCATGACTGAAAAGTTTCAACAATGGTCAGATGGGTTAAGTGAATCGAATGGATTCCAAAGTTTCATTGAATATGCGAAAACAAATGGACCAGTATTGATGGATACACTCAGTAACATCGGATCTATTATAGGTGATGTTGTCACAGCATTAGCTCCATTTGGTGCGGTGATACTTGATGTATTTAATCAACTTACTGCTAAGTTAGCTGAAATGACACCAGGGTTAGATTCAATTGTGGGTAAAGTAACTGATTTCGCTAATGTTATTATAAACAACTGGGGGACTATAACTTCAATTATTTTGCCAATTGGTGCAGCCATTGGAGCATTGTTTATTCAATTACAACTGTTATCTTACATTAGTACAATTAAAGGCCTTATGGACACGTTTAAGGCTTCAACTATCGCTACTACATTTGCTACACAAGGCTTCAACGCAGCGTTACGAGCAAATCCTATCGGGTTGGTAATTACGCTTATCACTTTACTAGTTGGCGCAGGTGTTGCCTTATATCAAAACTGGGATACTGTAAAAGCAAAAGCTGAAGAATTGTGGGCTAAAACAAAAGAAGTGTTCGGCAGTATATATGATTGGGCTGCCAGTAAGATAAAGGGCGTTACGGACTTCTTCAGTGATCTTACATCAACAGTTAGTTCATTTATAAGCAAGATAACTAGTTTTAAGATGCCAGATTGGGTTTCATCGATAGGAAGCACAATATCGAGTGCTGCTAGTAAGGCTGCTAGTTTTTTACCTGGCTTTGCAGTAGGGACCAATCGTGTTCCACATGATATGGTTGCGCAAATCCATAAGGATGAAATGATCATTCCAGCACGACAATCAGAAAAATTACGTCAACAAGGTGTTAACATCGATAACATTGACACTATGGCACAATCACAAGGTAGCAATCAATCAACAACAAATCCTGTTGTGAGTACAACGACAACAACAAGCAACAATAACGATGGTCCAACTGTTATAATTGAAAACTTTAATGCGAAGGGTGTTACAGCTAGTGAAGTTTTAAATGAATTTGTACCAATGCTTAAATTAACATTAGCTAATATGTAGGGGGGATATAATGGACGTTGTTTTTTCTGCAAATAACCGAAAAGAAACATTAAAATTACCCATTGTTCCTGAAGGTCTTGAATGGCCACGACCACAAAAAAATGAAACATTCGATACGATCCAAAAAGGAGAAATCAAATTAATCGGTTTAAAAGGACTGATTAGATTTAGTATTTCTTCTTTTTTTCCTATGAAGCCTTATCCATTCGCTAAGAGTAAGGTAATGGGGAAAGAAGCAATTGCTTTCTTTACGAAATGGCAAGATAAAAGGCAATCGATAAGGGTTGTTATTACAAACAAATCCGGCTTAGAACTTCTTAATATCCCTGTTACTATTGAAAACTTTACTCATGGAATAGATAGAGCTGGAGACATTCCCTATAAATTAGACATTGAAGAATTTGTACCATTTTAGGTGATTTAAATGGCATATCATTTATTTACAAACAAAAAGGATATATCAGGATTGGTTGGGAATGTTTCTTGGCATAGCAATGTTGATACGTTAGGTATGCAATTGGATTTTAATCTTGCGTATTCTGATATGAAAGAGATCCCTAAGAATGTCGTATCTATTGGGGATTTGATTATTTTGAAAAACAATAATACAGAATTATTTAGAGGTATTGTCGTTTCTGAAAAGTCAGCTGGTAGATCGCCTAGAAGTTATGTTTGCTTTGATTTTGCTTTTTATTTGAACAAGAGTAAGATCATAAAGCAATTCAATAAACATACAGCGAGTAACGCTATACAAGAGGTATTAAGGGAATTCAATATACCAAATAAAGTTGTATCTATACCTACTAAAATAAGCACTATCTATAAAGACAAGGTAGTTAGTGATATTATTAAAGACATTTTAAGTCAAGCAACTAAGGAATTAGGCATCAAATACAGAATGGAAATGCGTGGCGGAACTTTAGTCATTGAAAAGCAAAAGGACCTATATGTTAAAGCGAGGGTGGATTTAATAGGTAACCCATCGCGATCACAATCGATAGAAGAAATGAAAAATAGTATTGTAATTGTCTCTGGAGATGAAAAAGTTACAAAAGTTGTTGCGAAAGCCAAAGACAACAAAAATATTAAGAAATATGGTTTACTCCAAGATGTTCAATCGGTGGATCAAAAGGATATTGCCAAAGCTCAAAATATTGCTAATCAGACACTTAAAGAATTAAATGTCATTAAAGAAGATAACAGCATTGAATTGTTAGGTGACGATAATGTAAGAGCTGGACGATTATTGAAGGTAAATGAACCTATCACTGGTATTGTAGGGACCTATTTAATTACTGATTGTAAACAGTCTTTAAACAACGGAATACGCAAGATGTCATTGACGTTAGGGGTGACATAATGGATGGAATAATTGAGTTAGCAAAGATGTTTAAAAAAAATGAAAATCAACCGTATGATGGTTATTTTGTTGGTAGGGTAATAGCTGATTTCCCTGATATTAAAATAGAAATTGATAAAAATATTATTCTTGATAAATCACATTTAGTGTTTGCTGCAAGTCTCTTAAAAGGTTACACACGAGAATATGAAATATTTGAAGCTGATGTTCAATTTACAGACTCACAATGTGGAAGTACCACTGTTGAGAGCCTACATTCACATGGTATTGAATCACTGAATGTAGATACAACTACATTAAAGTCAAAAGGCAAAATAAAGTGGACAGATACGATTAAAAAAGATGATGAGGTTATATTAGTTCCATCACAAAACAGTCAATCTTTTATTGTTATAGATGAGGCGGTGACATTTGATGTTTCCGGAGATTGATGAAAGCATGATTCCAGAAGAAAATACCGAAGAAACTTCAAAGGCTGCCTATTATGGTAAGTCTTTTTTATTTGATTTTGATAAAGGTGAGTTTGTTTTTGAGAACGGTAAGATGGTTGTCGTTACTGGAAAAGAAGCCTTGAAAGTTTGGATCACAAAGGTATTAAAAACAGAGAAGTTCAGATTTAAGATTTATGAGAAAGAAGAAGAGAAAGACACAGAATATGGTGTAACTATTGAAGACCTTGTCATTGGCCATAACTTTTCACAGGCTTTTATCGAGTCTGAATTGAAAAGAGAAATAGAAGTTGCACTGTTAAGGCATCCTCTTATTGATTTTCTTTCAGATTTTCGCTTTGAGAGAGAAAAGTCATTACTTATTATTTACTTCACAGTAAACATTGTGGACGATGAATCATTTAACCAGGAGGTGAGTTTTAACCGTGAGCAATAGAACAAAAGAGATTATCCATGCTGAAATGATTGAAGGCATATCCAATGATTATGAGAAAGCTGAAGGATCATTTATATGGGATTCAACCAAAGCGTCAGCAAAAGAGCATGAAAATACAAATAAACGCATTGATGAAGTAGCTTCTAAATTAAGTATTGAAAACCTAAAAGGTGAAGAATTAGAAAAGCGTATCTATGAACTAACTGGGCAGGAAAAAAAGAAGTCTACGAAATCAAGTGATTATGTAGAAATTACTGGTCGTCCTAGCTCTGTTATTTATGTAGGTGATAAAGTGGCAGCCGATAATGTTTTCTATTCATCTTTAGAAGAGAAAGTAATCGATTCAACGGGTAAAGTACTGGTACTAGTTGAATGCGATCAATTTGGAACGATAGGCAATGTACCTGCTAATGCAATTACATTATTGCCAGTCACGTTACCAGGTATTATTTCAGTTACTAATCCCCAGCCTTTCACAGATGGCTACGAAGCAGAATCAGATGAGGATTTAATAGAAAGATATTATGACCGTATTAGAACGCCAGCAACAAGTAATAATAAGCATCATTTTAGAAATTGGGCTAGAGAAGTAACAGGCGTTGGTGAAGCAAGAGTTTTCCCATTATGGAATGGTGATAATACAGTAAAGGTTGTCATAATTGACTCTAATATGTTGCCAGCATCACAAGAATTAATCGATGCAGTCCAGGAGCATATTGACCCAGGTGGTTTAGGTTTAGGAGAAGGTAAATCTTCTTTAGGTTCATTCTGTACAGTAGTAAGTGCAATCGCAAAAAATATTAATATATCCTTTACCGTTATCGCAGAGGATGGCTACAGCATCGATGTAATTAAACAAAATGTATCAAAAAATATCATTGAATACCTTAAGAAAATAGCTTTTAATCAGAGCTTTGTTTCTTATGCTCAAATAGGTAGCGTTATTTTGGAAAGTGAAGGAGTAACGGACTATTCTAACTTACTGGTGAATGATGATGTGGTTAATGTTCCTATATCGGAGGAAGAAGTAGCAGTATTAGGCGGTGTTTTAGTTGCTTAATTATCTTCCAATTTACTTAAGAAAAAGTGGTGTTTTCAAAGAGATTATTGCAAGTGATGAAAAGCAATTTGAAAAGGGAAATGTTGATATAGATGATTTGCGAAATCAAATGCTTATTGATACAGCTACCTGGGCTTTACCGATCTACGAGAAGGAGTTAAACATTATTCCTGTACCGAATAGTAGTTTAGAAGAAAGACGAGCTGTTATTAAAGCAAAATGGCAATCGCAAAGTAAATTAGATCGAATCTTATTAGAAACAGTAGCATCATCTATTTTACAAACAATTGTAACGGTTGGGTTTGATGGAAGAATTGTTTTTAAATTGGAACTTGCACCTGATAAACAACTAGGTAATTTTAAAACATTCTATCAAGTTATTGATGATATGAAGCCAGCACATTTAAATCATATTATTTCTCTAGATGTGGAAGATGCTCTTGTCATTGAAGATAAAGTATCTTACAAGCTGAAAACTTATCATAAAGTGCATGAGTTTAAAGTAGGTATGACACCTATTAAATACATGGAAGGCGAGGTCATACCATGATTGAAAAAGTGTATTTTAACCGTGCTGCAGAAGACATAAAGAACAGAGCTTCTACCGTCCAATTTAATGATACGGTTAATATTCCAATAGTATCAAAATTACGTACAGAGAACCGAGTTGTAGTTGTTTGCGGAGATACAAGGGATATAGGAGCAATAGAGAAAATCGCTTTATTAGATGAGCAAGGGAAGCTAATAACCCAACGAAAAGCAAGTATACTCCCAGCTCAGGAGCAGTTATTAGGATTTACTTTCGAATTTATAGTGAGGGGGAATTAATTTGCCATATCAAGCAAAGCTAGATTGGACACCAGATGATCCCGTAACAGAACATGACATAAACAGATGGGAAAAAGGTATTTTAAATAACAGCCTTTTATCAACAGAAAACAGAGTCTTGAGTAATTCGATGAATATACGCCTGACAGCCTTAGAAAACTCATTCGCGAATAACTTTCCTAATAACCAGTTTGTAGAAGACCTTGTTACGTTGAACGATGTTATCGTAACTCGTGGTATATATGATGCTGCAAATGGAAGGTTGGTGATATAGAAATGGTGGTAACCAAATTAGATTATTCAAAAATTCAAGTTGGTACTTACGTTTGGGAAGATTATCCTGGTGGTAGTTATCCAGATGATAAATATTTATATGTGCATGCTGGTATTTATGAGTCTTTTTTGAGGTTTGATACATCAGAAATTCCTAAAAATGCGTTAGTGTCATCTGTGAGATTACATTTACGAGTCGAAGAGTCCAGCCAAGTTACTATAAAAGTAGGTAATGTTTTGGATCAAACGTTTGATTCAAATATTATATGGTATAGAAAGCCGAGTATATCCAGTCCGTTTGTAACTCAATCTGTTTATGCTCCTAACGAAATTGGGCCTAAGTGGGTTGTTTTTGATATTAAAAGTATATGGGATGTAAATAGACTACAAAATGGAGTAATAGGTACGCTATCATTAGGTTTAACTACAACTGGCAGTTCTGCTCGTATAAATTCGGATAATGCAACATCAATTGCATATAGACCTTACTTAGAAGTAGAGTATACGACAAATGAAGCTCCAACTTTAACACTCAAAACAGAAAACAATCTGATACTACACGAAAACAATACATTTTTGATTGACGGTTCAACTTTAGATGTTGATAGTGGAAACATTGTAAATGTAATGTACCAAGTGGATAACGGAGAAATAAGAGCATTAGCAACAGCAATTTCTACTGGATCTGATGTAATTCCATTTAATAAGGAATTAACATTCAAAAGTAAAAAACTACATGATGGAGAAATAGCCGTTACTGATGTTTTATCAGAAGACATAGCCCATTATTTAAAAGTGTGGTCAGAAGATAATCAAGGTGGAAAATCGGCAATAGAAACAAGAAGCTTTAACGTTATACACAATCTGGCGCCTGAAATTATCGCTGAAGGAAATGATTTAGGGTTATTAGATAGTCCACCTTCAGTTACCTATAGAGTTAATGATCCAGATGGTGATGGTGTAACCGTAACAGAAAAATTGGATGGTGTAGTCGTTAAAACATTTACAGCAGAGCCTAACACTGACTATATACTGACTCTTACACACCATCAATGGTTACAGGTTACTAATGGTGAACATAATCTTACTATTACGGCCGAAGACAGTAAAGGAATGGCTACTGTTAGACTTTTTACTTTTTCAAGGAATGAAACAAGGATTGAAATCAAATTGAAAAATCCTTTCGTTACGGATATATCTGCAAGTCGTATACTCGTATCTCCAGATTGGGCAATCCCAGCTGGAGCAACAGTAAAGGTTGAAGCTTGTAACAATGCATTTGATGCTGAACCTACTTGGGAAGACCTAACTCAATATGTAAAACAAAACCGAGGATTTTCTTTTGCAAACAAGGAAAAAACAGCAGAACAATGGGGCGTGAACATTCGATTTACAGCCGATAAAGGAACAGCGACAAGTGACGTTATTATTAGTGGTTTTGGGGGTGCATTTGACTAATGAAACTGTATAATCCAATGCCTGTTTCAGAAGCCCAACGTAGACGAGAAGAAGCTTCAGAGCATCTTCAAAACATTGGTATGCTACCAACAACGATCTATGATTTAAAACAAGAAAATGCATTGTTATTAATGCAAGATGCAGCAAAAACACAAGAAATTGCGAACATTAATTCAATACTTGCTAAGAATGGTATTTCTTAAGGAGGTTTGCATATGATTGATTGGTTCCCATCTATCAAAGAGTATTATGAATTGGGCTTTTATAATAACGAAAACATGAAGCTATTTGTCAAAGTAAAGTACATTACAGCTGAACAATATAAGGAAATTACCGGAATTGAGTATGTTGAATAGCACCTAACAAGGTGTATTTTTTATGGCCAGAATTAAGGGAGCGTGGGAATATGGCTGAAGAAAAAGAATTAAGTGCATTCCAGCAAGCAGTTAAGATCGCGGACCATGATAGACGTATAGCAGATGTTGAAAATGATATGCGAACTATTAAACCAATTGTTTACGATACGGCTTCATCCGTTAAACAAATCGAAAAATCAGTTGGGAAAATGGAACAAAATTCGGATAAGATACGAGGGTATTTTTTATCAGCAATCATTATTGGTGTAGTTGGTTTGGTGTTTACTGCAGTTACATTTTGGATCACTAAAGGAGGAGTATAATTATGAAAATCAACTGGAAAGTACGATTTAAAAATAAGACATTTCTTGTGGCGTTGTTTTCTTTATTGCTGCTACTTGTTCAACAGGTAGCTTCTTTTTTTGGAGTTGATACAACGATTTACAACGAGCAAGTAACGGATTTATTTAATACGGTGCTTGCTATTTTAGTTTTACTAGGGGTTGTTGTAGATCCGACTACGAGTTCAGTGTCAGATAGTGTACAAGCTTTGGAATACAAAGAACCAAAGGGGGATAAATAATGAGTGTTACAAAAGCATGTAGAGATGTTAACGAGTTAAAGCCTGTTGCAAAGCAGGCTTGTTTGTTGTTCTTAGAAGAATGTAAGAAAGCTGGATTAGATGTATTTATCACTGAAACGTACCGATCACAAGCAAGACAAAACTACTTATATGAACAAGGTCGAACACGTCCAGGCCAAAAGGTAACATGGACTAGAAATTCTAATCACACAGGGCGTATGGCGTGGGATATTGCTGTTAACCCACCAAAGAATCTGTATGATACTGCGACATTAAAAAAGGCTGGAGCAATCGCAAAGCAATTAGGAATTACATGGGGCGGTGATTGGGATACTCCTGATATGCCACACTTCCAGGTCAGTTCAAATTGGAAAGTACCAAGTAATTATAAGCCTGTTGCTAATGATACATCTAAAACAAATAAAAAACCTAATGAGAAAGAAGGAATCCGCATGTACAAACCAAGTAATGATATGTTAAATTCCACAGCAATCGTTCTTAAGCGCTTAGAGGGAAAGGAGAATGGAATTAGTCCAGTTCATCGTGAAAAGCTCCTTAAAGGTGAATTATCACTTGATAATGCTATTGGTTTGGTTTACGTTGCTATTGAACGTGGATTAATAGTTGGCAAATAAATGCATAAATTAAAGGAGACAGGACATAATATATAATGTTCTCCTACTTATCAAATCGTGAGACAACTTAGTGAAAGCCCGTCCATTTGGATGGGCTTATTTTTTTTGATTACAAACCTAACAACTGTTTCTTTTTGGCGTTAAATTCTTCTTCTGTGAGAACGCCCATATCCAATAATTCTTTAAATTTTTTCAGTTCGTCGGCTGCAGATGTAGTAGCTTGTACTACTTGTAGTTGAGGTTCACTAGAACTATTCTTTAATTCATCCAGCACTTGATGAATGTTATTATTAATTGATGCTGCTGACACTTTATCTAAAGCAATATTAAATTTTTCTTGTGGGGTGTCGATAGTCAGGACACCAAATACTAACCCTGTTTCAAATGTTATATCATTAATTTTTTCGTGAGCTACTGCTTTAAACTTTTCACCAGTCAAAGCTTTTTGAGCGAACATAATGCGTTTATTGGAGATAGCATAAGCGTAATTACTATCATGTTTTGTTGCGGATTTATAATTATGTAAGCCAATAAAAGTCATTAGAACTTTTTCATCTTTAATCAAGTTCTTTTCGATAATACCAAAGTGTTTTATTCCCCATTTTTCATTAAAACCAGAGCCAAATTTATTATCTATACAAAATTGATACATACCTATAGCAGTGGACATTGGATCATCACTATGTCTTGCATTTTTTTCATCAATTATAGCTTTGATTTCTTCAATTGTTACTTTAGCTACGTTTATTTTAGTCATTCCACCAGCTTTTTCAAGGCAAGTTGGGCAAATCCAAGCTTTAGATTGTTTTATTTTGAATCGATTTAAACCTACATCACTATCACAAACGCCACATACTACTTTCAAATCAAAAAATCCCATAATTAGTCCTCCAGTTACTTTTATAAATAATTCCAAACACTACAAATATACTACATTATGGGATTTTAATCTAAGATGGCTTTGAATCTAGTCTTATATCCTTTGATTAATTTTCCAACCAATTATAAATTCCATTTTGCTTTCTGGCCAACTCAGATGCAGTATTTCTCCATGCACCATAAATGTAGCCCACAATATCCTTACGAACCTTATTTTGCTTATAGTTTAATACAGCTTCTTTAAACGATTTAATAAAGCCATCCACATGATCCAGAGTATTTACTTTTGATTTCTTAGCAGCTAATTTTAAACGACTCCATAGTCTATATATTTCACTAGCATCATTAAAGAAAGGTCTTACAGAATCAATAAATACATTTGGAATGTTTGATGATACATACGTGTAATCATAAAATTCGATAGTGTTACTTTCTTGTTGGTTATTACTATTTTCGCTAATAGCTGATACTTCTACTTTACGTATGTTTTTAATCTTTTGTTTTAAAGTAGTAGTTGTTTTATATTTGGTAGGACACTTATCATCCTTTTTAGTAGGGGTCTTGTCGGACATTTCCTTATTAATAGGTTGAATTTGAATAGCATTAGCTGTTTGTCTCATATTAGTGTTTCTTTTCATTGCAATCTGACGGATCATACCTAAGTCTTCTAATTTCTTCATTAAACGTTGGACAGTTTTATAAGACACTTCCAACTTGTCAGCAATCGTATTTTTACACATGTAGCTTACACCGATTTGCTTACAGCTATGGCGCTTTAATAGCTCAAGTAATGTAATTAGTCTAGCTTGTACATCTACACGCTTAATAGACGTACTGATAACGTCTCTGTATGCTCTAACTGTTTTATTTAAATCTTCTAGTTCAGTAAATGTTGATAAGTTTTTATATGCTATTTCTCCAGCAATTACATCTATACGCTTCTTCATAATCTCCGTCTCCTTGTGGAAACAAAAAAGCAATGCTGCCTTATTGACAAACATTGCTTAAGAAACGTACATCATGTAAAATAATCACATGAGTACAGCAAGTGTTTGCCTAGTTAGGATAGGCGGACGGTATAAGGATGTGTCACCATCACTTATACACGTTGTGCTCTTTTGTTGTTTTGAGATTTATGTATTCATATTCAGTCACTTGCGGAGCTGGTAAAACGGAGGTGCTTTTTGAAGGTATAGCAGTTGCGCTTGCCAAAGGTAATCGAGTTTGCATTGCAACGCCAAGAACGGATGTCGTATTAGAACTTACGCCACGCTTGAAACGAGCTTTTCCAAACACAACAATAGCTGCTTTGTTCGGAGGTAGTGAAGATAAAAGTGTTTGTGCGCAACTTGTCATTAGTACAACACATCAATTATTAAGATATTACAAAGCATTTGATACATTGATTATTGACGAAGTTGACGCTTTTCCATTTTCGGTTGATCGCACTCTTCAATATGCTGTCCAAAAATCTAGAAAAGAACAATCCTCCCTCATTTATTTAACAGCTACACCATCAAAGGATATGAAGCAAGCAATGAAGACCAATAAACTCCCTTTTGTTACAATTCCTGCTCGGTTTCATCGTCATTCAATCCCAGTACCGCAATTAAAATGGTGTGGTAACTGGATAAAGTCGTTCTCAAAAGGAAAGATCCCCGCTCCCGTACTTAACTGGTTTCTTCAAAAACTTCAAAGTAAAACTCCTTTCCTCATTTTCTTCCCCAATATCGAATTGATGAATCAATACGTAGTTTTCTTTCAAGATCATTACAAAGAAATAGTAGCCGTGTATGCAGAAGATGTTGAACGGAAAGAAAAAGTTAGCAGGCTGCGTGAAGGAAAGATATTAGGTTTGCTTACAACAACTATTTTAGAAAGAGGCATAACGATTCCTAAATTAGATGTAGCTGTTGTTGGAGCGGAAGAAGATATCTTTACAGAAAGTGCTCTCGTACAAATAGCAGGCAGAGTAGGAAGAAGTGCTACTCATCCAAGTGGAGATGTTATCTTTTTTCACTATGGAAAAACAAGAGAAATGCTAAAAGCAGTTAAACAAATTCAAAATATGAACAAAGAAGCTAGAGAGCGAGGGTTAATAGATGATTAATTTATTTGCCAAACAAGTTTGCTGGCTTTGTCAAAGTGTAAGTCCACTGACGTATTCATGGATGTCGCTTTCGCTCAAACAAGACCATATTCATGTTTGCGAACAATGCAGACATCAGTTTCTTCCATTAATAGGTCCCCGTTGTACGAAATGCTCAAGAATGTTAGAGGAATTAAAAGAAGACTATATCCATGGAACAGTCTGTCATGATTGTTTTCGTTGGGAGCAACAAGACAGTTGGGCAAACACGCTCGATCATAATATATCTTTCTATAAATATGATACCTTTCTAAAAAATCTTATGGCTCGTTACAAATACCGTGGTGATTATGCCATTGCCGATCTTTTTGCGAAAGATATCAAAATAGCACTATCTAAATCTAAGGTTGATTATATTGTGCCAATACCTTTAAGTGAAGAACGGCTATTGGAAAGAGGCTTTAATCAAAGTGAAGCTTTAATTAGGAAAGCTATGCTTAAACCTACTAATTTACTAGTTCGTATTCATACAGAAAAACAATCTAAAAAGTCTAGAAAGGAAAGAATGGATTTAGACAATATCTTTCAACTGCAACAGGCAGTGAATGTAAAAGATAAAAATATATTCCTAGTAGACGATATATATACTACGGGATCTACATTACGCCATGCGTCAAAAACACTACGAAGCGCAGGAGCAAATTATGTGTCTTCTGTCACAGTTGCGAGATAAAATAGTATATGAGTTCAACATCTATCATTATTCTATAGAAGTAAAAACCGATAACACCATCATCAGGCATATAGTGAATTTTTCCGAAAGAGGGGATTTCTATGGGGGAAATTGCGAACTGCCCTAATTGTTCCGCTATATTTTCTAAGTCAAAATTTCGAGATGTTTGTAATCAATGTTTTAAAGAAGAGGAAAAAATCTTCGAAATGGTTTATCAATATATTAAGAAGAGAGAGAATCGGACAGCAACGATCGAACAAGTAATTGAAGATACAGCTGTTGAAGAAAAGCTAATGTTGAAGTTTATTAAACAAGGCAGATTAAAGCCTTCACTTTATCCAAACCTTCGTTATAAATGTGAAAAGTGTGGAGGATTAACTAGAGAAGGTCAATTATGTCCCGACTGTAAAGAAGCTATGGTTAAAGAGTTAAAATCTTTCGAAGCCGAAGAAAAACGAAAAGAAGAAATAAAAGAGAGAGAGCGTCGCAATACGTATCACGTAAATCATTTTAATGATTAATATAATCCCTTACTAGCTTTTCTTAAGAGATAAGAAAGTATATCATTTCGCGTGGTGTATAGCTCAGGTCCATACAGAGCAAAACGGGCGCTTCCGCTTTTCTTATATTGTTTACGAACTTGTTAGAAAATTGAATAACAATGCTTCATTTTTATTATATAATATAAAAAACAGTAAATTCTAACTAGTTTCATGGATTATCTAAGTGTGAAGGGGGATTCTACTTATGGGGGACATTTCTAATTGTCCTAATTGTAATGGTATATTTCTTAGAACAAAATTTCGAGATGTGTGCGATAAATGTTTTAAAGAAGAGGAGTTAATCTTCGAGAAAGTGTATCAATATATAAGGAAAAAAGAAAATCGTAAGGCTACGATGGAGCAAGTTATTGAAGATACAGGTGTCGATGAAGATCTACTAGTTAAATTTGTTAGAATGGGTAGATTGAAGACATCGCAATTCCCAAACCTAGGATACAGATGCGAAAGTTGTGGCTCCCTTATCCATGAAGGTAAATATTGTACAGCCTGTACTAGCAACATGCAACACCAATTAAAAACATTCGAACAAGAAGAAAAACGTAAGGAAGAAATATTAGAAAGAGAAAGAAGAATAACTTTCTATACGAAAGAAAATCAGTAAACTGCGTGATGATGTCATGCGGTTTTTTTCTTTAGCTAATTTATGTAGGAAACCTACTATTGGATTTGTATAAATACAAGGTTACACTTATATTTATGAGGTTTTAGCTTATTTTTTCGAATAGGTAATTTGACCAAAAAGGGCAGATGACGGTTTTTTTATGCATTACTAAAAAATGTTACAATAAATTAAAACTTATTAAATAATGACCGATATTGTATGTAAGATGATGTGTTACGGTTTCGAAAGTGAGGGAAGTGAATATGAAAATCAATAATGTAGGTCCAACTGGGATGAATCCTTATAAGACAAATCTCAATAAATTAGAAGCAAAACAGTCTCTTTTCAATAAAAAAGACAAAATCGAAATTTCTACTACTGCAAAGGATTTACAGCAATCTTCACAGATTGTGGCGCAAAGACAAGAAAAGGTTCAACAATTGAAGCTTTCCGTCGAAAACGGAACATATAAACTAGATCCAAGAGGAACGGCAAGAAGTTTAGTTGACTTTTATTCGAAGAAGTAACATCAACTTCCGTTACGAGACTCGAAGGGAAGAGGAGGATCAACATGACTGCCGCATCAATTATTAAGCAACTCGATCAATTAATTAAGCTCCATAAAAGTCTCTTAAAGCTTGCAGAACAAAAAACAGAAGCTATTACGAAGAATAATATAGAGACACTAGAGAAGTTGTTGAATGAAGAGCAAAAGCATGTGAAGGCTATTAATCAAGTTGAAAGCCAACGTCAAAAAGAAGTAAAAGCTTTCTTCGTTCAACACCCAACTGCTTCAACTTCAAATATGGTAGATGTCATTTCTTACGTACAAAATCACGAAAAAGAAAAGTTGACTGCTCAAAGAGAAGAACTGTTACAAATCATTAATGAACTTAAACATAAAAATAATTTAAATCAAAAGTTAATCTTTAATTCACTACAATACATCAATCTAACATTAGACATGCTTAGACCACAGGATGCTGTATTTAACTATGACAAACCTGCACAAACTAGTCAACAACCTCCGAAGCGAAGCATGTTTGATTCACAAGCATAAAAATAAACAAATGGAAACGGAGGAACGGTTATGCGTTCAACCTTTTTTGGATTAGAAACGGCAAAGCGTGGTATGTATGCACAACAAGGGGGATTATATGTAACCGGACATAATATTGCGAATGCGAATACACCGGGATATTCAAGACAGAGAGTTGATTTTGTACAATCAACTCCTTATCCAAGTCCAGGTTTAAATCGACCTGGTTTCCCTGGTCAAATGGGTACAGGGGTTGAGGCTGGATCGATTACACGTGTACGTGATAGTTTCATAGATACTCAGCTTCGCACACAGAATACCAACCTAGGTTATTATGGTGGTATGAGAGATTCATTAGTAAAAATGGAAGAAATTATGAATGAACCATCAACAAGCGGTTTGCATAGCACTATGGAGAAATTCTGGAATTCGCTACAAACGTTAGCGAATAATACAGAGAATAGTGGTGCTCGTGATGTTGTAGCTTCTACAGGACAAATGGTCGCAGATACATTCAATTATTACTACAATTCTTTAAGTCGTGTGCAACAGGATTTGGGGAATCAGATTGCAGTTACAGCAAAGGATATTAATGATACGTTAAATAGTATTCATCAATTAAATCAGCAAATAGCTGAAGTGGAACCGCATGGTTTCTTACCGAATGATTTATATGATGCCCGTGATGCTTTGGTAGACAAGCTTTCAGGATTAATCAATATTAAAGTAACAAAAGTGAAGCCTGATGAGTATGGAAATGCGAAAGTAATTGCTGAAGGTCTTTATAATATTGAATTGGTAAAGGCAGATGGGACTTCTTATACAGGTTCTGATGGTAATCCAATAAATTTATTAGAAGTAAATAGTACAGGAGAACTTCAACAACCTAACACAATCAAAATACAGCCGGACCCACTTACAGGACCCGTCACTGGACTAACGGTAGGGAGTGAGTCTCTTCCGGGGAATGAGTTGAATTTTTCAGGTGAGTTAGCTGCACTAATTGAAAGTTATGGTTATTCAGATGGAGCGGAAACGAAAGGGCATTATCCTGAGATGCTAGACCAGTTAAATAAAATGGCTAAAGCTTTTGCTGATGAGTTTAATGCTATACATAGAGAAGGGTACACTCTAAATGGAGGTATTAGCGGTAAAGATTTCTTTGTATTTGATTCAAATACAACTGATTATGCTAAGAATATTAAATTGAACAGTGATATGAAAGATCCATCACAAATAGCAGCAGGATTAGGAAATGGCGATGCAGGTAATAATAAAAATGCTCAAAAGTTAGCTGACCTAAAAACAAAATCTTTTGCCGAATATTCTACAACAGTACCGGAAGGATTATCAGGAAATCTAGATACTTATTATTCTGGTATTATAGGAAAGTTAGGTGTCGTTTCACTAAGCGCAAAGCAAGATTTCGGTAATGCAAGTGTTATTGCCGCATCAATCGATGAACGACGTCAATCTGTTAGTGCGGTCTCATTAGATGAAGAGATGATTAATATGATTAAATATCAACACGCTTACAATGCAAGTGCTCGTAATATAACAATAGTTGACGAGATGCTAGATAAAATTATTAATGGAATGGGTATTGTTGGTAGATAAAGGAGTTGATAAATATGCGTGTTACACAATCAATGTTGAGTAATAATACGTTAAGGCATATAACTAATAGCTATAGTAGATTAGGTACTCTTAATGATCAGCTGATAACAGGTAAGAAATTTACGAAACCATCTGATAATCCGGTTGCTGCAATGCGTGCAATGGGCTATCGAACAGACTTAAACCGTATAGAGCAATATCAACAAAACATTGGTGAAGTGAAAAGCTGGGTTGACACAACCGATGATGCTTTAAATCATGTTGTCCTTGCTATGCAAAAAGTTCGTGAGCTAACAGTACAAGCTAGTAATGGTACACTTGAAGAAAGTCAGAGATCATATGTTGCAACTGAAATCGAGCAATTAAAGGAGCAAATTTCAAATATTGGAGATAGTCAAATTGGCGGAAAATACATTTTTGGAGGTACTAAAACAGACCAAAAACCTTCGGAAAATGATTACGCTGGAACGGGCTCTATTGAGGTCGAAGTGTTTAATGGAATTAAGCTACCAGTGAATACTGAAGGTGGAGATTTGTTTCCAAGTATTGTAGGGACATCTACTAGTAATGGTGTACTATCTGACCTAATTGATACATTAAATGATGAAACCAGCACTTCAGATGATATTAATGCTTTTTTAGGGAAACTAGATGAACAAATTGATAATCTATTAAAAGAGAGAGCTAGTATTGGCGCTAGACAAAATCGAGTAGAGCTTATGGAAGATCGATTGGATAGCCAGGAGGTATTCTCTACACGTATTCTTTCAGATAATGAAGATATCGATTTGGAAAGAACGATTATTGATTTAACATCTCAAGAGAGTGTACATCGTGCAGCTATGGCTGCGGGAGCGAAAATTATCCAACCAACACTTATGGATTTTTTAAGATGATATAAATATATAGAAGCTATTCCATGGGGATAGCTTTTCTTTGTAAAGTCAAAAAGAGGTGATTATAAGTGAGATTGCCACAAATAAGAATTCAATCACAGCCGGCATTAATTTCTTTACAGCCAAAAAACGCAATTATCGAGCAACAGCAGCCCCGTGCAGATTTAGATTTACAACAGCCACCAGCTGAATTGAAGATGGAAACAACACCATCTAAGTTGACAATTGATCAAACTGCTGCAAGAGAATCGATTGACTTGAAGTCGATTAAGAAAAGAATTGAAGAATTCGCTGATGAAGGACATAAAGAATGGCTAGAAGGAATCGCAAGAAGAGCTAAAGAAGGCGAAGAATTGATGAGAATTGAAGATGGTGGGAACCCAATTGCTGCACATGCTAAGCAAAACAGTGAAAGGCCAGAAAAGCAATTCAATATAGGATTCGTCCCTCCGTTATTTAGTGTTAAATTACATTATGAACCTAGTAAAGTAGATATTCAGGTACAAGTCAATAAAGTAATTAATAATACGAAAACGAATAAACCAACTCTAGATTACACACCAGGTAAGGTTGAAGTAGGGTTAAGACAACGAGAATCTTTAAATATTGATTATGTGAATGTCAATTTTCAAGCATAGGGGGAAAATATAAATGGAAATCTCCACAAAATATCATGACCTAATAGAAGTAGACGAGCAAGACCTTTGGTACTTTCCAAATGGAGTACCTGGATTTGTAGAGGAGAAAAAATTTGTACTATATCCATTAGCCAATAATGAAGTATTCTCCATTTTACAATCGGTATCACATAGAGAAGTTGCCTTCATTGTAACGAACCCATTTGTATTTTTTCAAGACTACGATTTTACCCTAGATGACAATGTTATTTCTTTATTGGAATTAGAAAACAGAAATGATGTTTTGCCCCTAGTTATTTTAACATTAGGAGATTCTCTAGAAACGTCTACTGCAAATTTACAAGCGCCAATTATATTAAATATGAAGAACCATCAAGGAAAGCAAGTTATCTTACATGAATCACCTTATAGAACTAAACATATTCTATCTTCAAAAGTAGCGCAGGGGTGATTAAATGTTAGTACTTACAAGAAAAGTTGGAGAATCCATTATTATTGGAGAACAAATCGAATTAACTGTAGTAGAAGTGAAAGGTGATCAAATTAAACTAGGCATTGCAGCTCCTAAAGATATCGAAATCCATCGTAAAGAAATATATGAAAACATTCGAAATGAAAATAAAAATGCTCTTAATAATGTAAGTAATATAGAAAAGATATTAGGAATAAAGGAATAAGACTAAATGTGCAAATTTTATAAAAAAATTTGCAATTAATACTAAACCAAATAGAAAGCTCGACGATATATATATTGTAAAGGAAAGTGATGAACAGTCGTCACCCTTTCAAATTCAATAGAGTTCACAAGGATGTGAACTTATATATTCAAGGAGGAACTATAAAATGAGAATTAATCACAATATCTCAGCTTTAAACACGTATCGTCAAATGGGTGCTAACCAAACTGCAGCATCTAAAAACATGGAAAAATTATCATCAGGTTTAAACATCAACCGTGCTGGAGATGACGCAGCTGGTCTTGCTATCTCTGAAAAAATGCGTGGACAAGTTCGTGGATTAGACATGGCTTCAAAAAATGCACAAGATGGTATTTCTTTAATCCAAACTGCTGAAGGTGCATTAAACGAAACACATTCTATTCTACAACGTATGCGTGAGCTAGCTGTACAAGCTGGTAACGACACTAATACAACTCAAGACCGTGAAGAAATGCAAAAAGAAATCAACCAATTGACTTCTGAAATCAACCGTATCGGTAACACTACTGAGTTCAATACTCAAAAGCTATTAGATGGTAGTAAAGATACTACTACACAAGCAGCTAATGCTGTTGCTGGGGTAGTCGGTGTAAAAGGTGAATATTCAGTTGCGACTGGTACAGCAGATCATACTATTGGAGGCAAGACCTTCACTTATAGTACTACTGGTGATGGAGTAACTACTTTTAAAGATACAGATCAATTATTAGCATTAATAAATAAAGATACTGATCTAACTTCTACTTATGATATTAAGAAAAATGCTGCGGGTGACGGAATTGAATTTACACAAAAAGTAGCTTCTGGCACAGCTTTAACAGGAGCAACAGAAGATGTAGCAGGTGTAACAGCAGTAGCGGCTAAACCAGCAGTAGAAGCTGGTGTTGAATTGAAGTTCCAAATTGGAGCTAATGAAAATCAAAGTATGTCTCTTGAGATTGCTGATATGAGAGCAGAAAAATTAGGTATTACTGGAACAGGTGATAAGTTCACTACTACTGCAACAGTAAATAATGGTACAGATTCAACAAATGTTGAAAATGCATTAGATGTTTCTAACCATGCTAACGCTGCTAATGCTGTCACTGTTATTCAAGGAGCAATTGATAAAGTATCAACTGAACGTTCTAAACTAGGTGCAAACCAAAACCGTTTAGAGCATACAATTAACAACTTAGGTACATCTTCTGAGAACTTAACAGCTGCTGAGTCTCGTATCCGTGACGTTGACATGGCTAAAGAAATGATGGAAATGACTAAGAATAACATCTTACAACAAGCTGCTCAAGCTATGCTTGCTCAAGCTAACCAACAACCACAAGGTGTTCTTCAATTATTACGTTAATATTTTTAAAGAGAGAGACTCTAGATTTTCTAGAGTCTCTTTTTTGTTTTATGAAGAAGGTATAAATGGAAAGAAGATAAATGTTTAAAAAACAGTAGTCCTACTTCCTTTAAAGTGTAAGGGTTATTTTATAACTTATATAATCAATTATTTATTAAAGTACCACTATGTATAAAAAATATAGTTATTAATCCGATATATACATAAAGGCGAAGTTGATTGAGAGGAGAGAGTTTTATTGATCGATAAGTTATCAAAATCTTTACCTATAATATCGTCTAAGGCTGTTGACACAAAAAATAAGGTTGGACAAGAAGTTATTCAAGACAACCAACAAGAAGATTTAGTTTCTTCAGGGTATTTAAAAGAAGATATAGAAAATGTAGTAAATAGTATGAATCAGTTTTTGCAGGTATCAAATACACATCTGAAGTTTGAATTTCATGAAGAATTACAAGAGTATTATGTTGCAATTGTAGATAATGTTACACAAGAAGTGATTAAAGAAATTCCTCCTAAAAAGATGTTAGATATATATGCTTCGATGACAGAATTTTTAGGATTATTGGTAGATAAAAAGATTTAGAGGAGGATCTATTTATGCGAATTGGTGGTTTAGCGAGTGGAATGGATATAGATTCCATTGTCTCGGATATGATGAAAGCGGAACGTGTTCCTTTAGATAAATTAACGAAGAAGAAACAGATATTAGAATGGCAACGTGATGATTATCGAGCAATGAATACATTATTATTTAATTTTAGATATAATGAATTATCAAACATGAAGTTGACTACTCCGTATCGAGTAAGGTCAGTTGCTTCTTCTGATGATAGTAGAATTACGGCTACAGCTACAGGAAATGCAAATCCAACTGCTTACTCTATTTCACAAGTTAAGCAACTTGCGAAAGCAGAAACAATAGTAAATGGTGGGTCAATTGGTAAAGTAGATGCAAATAAAGGTTTGTATTTAGGGAAAGATTCTTTTTCACAAAAGAATGATGCTGATTTTGGTTGGCGTCAGGGAGCTGTTATTAATGAAACTATTGATGTAAACGAGTCGGGAAAGACATTTAATTTAGTTAAGGCGAAAGATGCAAATAATATAAAAGATTCCACGGTAGATTTAGAATCATGGAGTGTTAAAGTAAATGGTAAATCGTATGAAGTGGTAGTCGATTCCGCATTAACAGAACCAGTAAATGATAATCAAGTGTTAGTAGGCAGTGATGGTTCTTTAGTTTTCAAAAATGAATTAGAAAAAGGTAGTAAAATTAGCGTAGATTATATCGGGAATTTAAAATCAGAAACGGTATCTGTTTCACCCGATTCCACTATTCAGTTATCACAAGTAGGTCTTAGCTTTCCTAAAGAAGTAGGTAAAGATCTTTTATTTACGTTAAAGACGTACAACAAAGATACTGGAAAAACAGAAGAAACACAATATAAAGCTGTTACAACAGGTGTTGGTGAGAATATTAATATTGTTAGTACAGATGGGAAGGATACAATTATTGGAACAATTGACGCTACAACAGGTGAATTGAAATTTTCAAAAGATGCTCCAGTAGTTGATAAAAATACTAGTCATACATTGGAAGTGAAATATTCGCATCAATACACGACTTTTTCGATGAACACTAATACATCTTCTGGTGCACAATATGAGAATTTTATCATTACTGGTAATGATACGTTAAATAATGTTATGCAAGAAGTCAATGATTCTAAAGTAGGTGTGTCTATGTTTTATGACACGGTTCAGAATCAGTTGACTTTAACACGAACAGAAACAGGGAGTTTTGGGAAAGATGGAGAGCTCACTGGTAAAGGAGAGGTCACTGATCAAATATCTTTTAAGGGAGCTTTCATTGAAAACGCATTGCAGTTTGGTCAAGGCGTAACAAAAACATATGCAAAAAACGCAAATTTTACAATCAATGGATTAGAAACGTATCGTAGTTCCAATACCTTTACAATTGAAGGTGTAACTTTTAATCTAAAACAAACTTTTAATATTGATGGAACTGAAAATAACCCAGTAAGTATAGCGGTTACGAATGATACTCAAAAAGTATATGATAATATTAAAGGTTTCGTAGATAAATATAATGAAATAATTGGTACTATTCAGGGCGAATTGAATGAAAAAAGATATAAAGAATATCAGCCTTTAACAGATGAAGAAAGAGAAGGTTTAAGTGATAAACAAGAAGAAAAATGGGAAAATTTAGCGAAAAGTGGATTGTTACGAAGAGACCCTATTCTAACTAATGTACTCTCTCAAATGCGTATGGATTTTTATAGTACGGTGCAGAATGATGAGATTTCTAGTGAATATAATCAACTAGCGAAAATAGGTATTACCACATCGAAAAATTATTTAGATGGAGGAAAGCTAGAAATTTCTGAAGAAAAGTTGAAGAAAGCAATTGAAGAAGACCCACAATCTGTTGAACAACTATTCCGTGGTGAAAATGGCATAATTGATAAATTGCAAAAAAGTGTTGAGAAAACGTTGGATACGTTAAAAGAGAAAGCAGGGAATTCTAGCTCAACAAACCCAACCTTTGCCATTGGACGGGAATTAGAGGAGATAAACAGTAAGGAAACACAGATGAAAAAACGTTTGAAACAAGTTGAAGACAGATATTGGCGTCAGTTTACAGCTATGGAGCAAGCTATGCAAAAATACAACTCACAGTCCGCATATATGATGCAGTCTTTTGGTCTTGGGTAATAATAGTATGACTAATAAGGAGTGTCATGACATATGACTATGAATAATCCATATAAAACATATGAACAAAATGCTATAAATACGGTTTCTCCAGGAGAGTTAACGATTATGCTGTATAATGGCTGTTTGAAGTTCATTTCGAAAGCAAAACGAGCAATTGAAGAGAATAAGAATGAGGACCGGAATGTAAATATACAAAAGGCACAAGACATTATTCGTGAATTAATGGTTACATTAAACATGGATTATGATGTTAGTAAAAATATGATAACATTATATGAATATATTTTAGGACAATTAACCGAAGCTAATATTCATAGTGATCTCAATGCTTTAGAGGAAGCTAGTACACTAGTAACAGAGTTTCGTGATACATGGAAGCAAGTTATTCAAATTAATCGTCAAAAGCAATATCAAGGCGGAAGTGTTTAATGAGAGAATCAATTAGACAATGTTATGAAGTGACACAGCAATTATGGCAGTTAGTTCAAATGCCGAAAGAAAAATTGCAGGATGAGCATTATGAAAAAATTAATCATTACTTAGATCAAAGAGAAAAGCTCTTAAAAGATATTCATTCGCCGTTCACAGCTGAAGAAAAAGAAATCGGTATTAAAATGGTCCATTTAAATAAAGAGATTGAGCCAAATTTAGTGGGAATTAAGCAAACAATTGCTATGAAAATAAAAAACTTAAAGAAGAGAGAACAATCTACTAAGCAATATCTAGGATACGCTCAGGCCTCTCCAAACGGTTATTTTTATGATAAGAAGAATTAAGGTGATTCCAAATGGAGTCACCTTTTGGTGTTTATAGTAAAATGTGTACAATTTCTTGTGTATAGA
>NZ_JBALMO010000017.1:0-6853 GCF_036963345.1 Bacillus sp. JJ722 | reverse complement strand
CTATATAAATACTAGATAAAAGTAATATGACTAATGGATTATTAATATAATATATGGGTTAAATGCTAGAAAAATCCATATTTTTTTAATATATTAGAAATTATATAGCACTATATGTAGAAATTTGCGAGAAATGTGCCGATAGAAAGAGAGAAAGAGCGTAGTTTCCTATAATTTATCGAAAGGAGCTCTCTATGAAAAAGCTAGTTTCTATACTTCTAAGTTTTATATTAATCGTGTCATTACTGCCGATTTCTCATGCTTCTGCTAGTTCATTGCAAAAAGAAATGCAGGCCATGGTGGATCAAGGGATTATTACAGGTTACCCAAATGGTGATTTGGCACCAAAAGATTACGTAAATCGTGGTCAATTTGCAACATTTCTTACTAGGGCACTTAAACTTCCAGAGGGAGAGCATCGCTTTGATGATGTGCCGAAGAATTCCACGTTAGCATTTGGTATTAATGCAGCTGCTAGTGCCGGTCTTATTTCAGGGTATACGCCTACTAAATTTGGTCCCAATGATTTAATAACGCGTGAACAGATGGCGGTTATGATTGATCGATCTTTAAGTTATCTTAAAATCGATAAGAAATCAGGCGAATTAAATTTTGTTGATCGTCATTTAATTAAGGCGACAGCAGCCGTTTCAAATATGGTAGGTCATCAAATAATTCTAGGCTCACCAACTCCGGAGGGTTTAAAATTTAATCCCACTGATAACGCAACACGTGAACATGCGGCAGCTTTTATGTACCGTATGTTAGAGGTAAATGAGAAGGAAAATCCATCAGTTGTAATACCGGAAGGGGAGAAACCGACAAATCCAGTAGATCCAGTAGAGCCTGAACCCCCAGTGGTAGATCCTCCTACTGAAAAGTATCCATTTGCGATCGGGACAATTGATCAAAAGGGTACTATAACACCAAATGAGAAAACATATAAATCGTTTCAAGAAGCTAGTGCAGCTTTCCCAAATGAAGCGAATCAAGTACTATTACATAACAATAAAATCATCAAGATGAATAGCGGTATTGTAGTAGCGAAAGCTTCTAAAGCTGGGTCTGCTACGAATGTGTATGAATCTAATTTAAAGACGTTGAAACTCGGAGTTATGTATGGAAGTGAAATGGAGTACGTTACTTCTGATGAAACGAAAATCACGGTTAAAGTAGCTGGACAAGTGGGGTACGTAAAGCATAGCGATGCTTATTTACAACCTAAGGTTGCAATTGAAAAACGATCTTACTATACAGTGGATGCACAAAGAAATCTAAAGCATTTTATTTATAATCCAGTTTCAAAACAATCCGCTTCATATACTTATGGAAAAGCACCGGCAGCCTTACAGACAAATGAAAAATACTATAGCTGGGATGGGGCAACGTTTGTAAGAGAAGATGGTACTTCGGTGGGGACATTCTATCAATATTTCAATGTACTACCATATCGTACAACAACTAATTATAGTGAAGCTGAGCTTGAAGCGATCATTATGAAGAAATTACAGTACATAGAATCTTTGTATAAGAAAAATCCGAAGTCCTATGCACGATATAAAGATGCAACGAAAAAAAGTAAATTAATAGGTTTAGGAAAAATAGCAAAAGATTTCGAGAAACATCATAAAATCAATGCGTTCATGGTAGTATCAAAAGCTATTATTGAAAGTGATTATGGAATGAGTACTAATGCGCAAAAGAAGAATAATCTTTTCGGTATTAAAGTATATGATAGCAATCCAGGAGCGGGTACATCCTTCAAGACTATTCGTGATTGTGTAGCTGAGTTAGTTAATCAATATTTAAACAAGAATTATATACCGGTAAATGGTGCGTATGCAAATAGCGGCATCCTTGGAAATAAGGCAAGAGGAGTTAATGTACGCTATGCAACAGATCCAAACTGGGGACAAAAAATATCAGGAACCATGTATATGCTAGATAAAGAAATGGGCGGAAAAGATTTTGAAAATAACGCAACGCCATACCAATTGTATGAATCTACAGCCGGGTTAACTGTTTATGCTTCACCAGAAGTGGTAAATTCCGGTAAGATATATACATACGCAAAGGAAGGGTATGTTTTTGCCGTTACTTCAAAAGAAGAGAGAGCCGACTATACGTGGTATCAAATTCTTTCTGATAGTAATGAAGATTTATATGGTTACGTAGTCTCTAAATATGCACGACAATTACCAATCGCTAAATAGTAGGGAATTGTCAATCAAGAAAGGTCTGATTGTAAACAATTATGAAGAAACTTGTTGCTTTAATGGTTGTATTTAGTATGTTGTTCCTTCTGCCAAATGTGAATACACTAGCTCAATCACAATCTGAGTCAAATGCATCAAGAGCAGCTACCAATAGTCAAAAACCATATGCGATTGCCACAATTAATGCAAAAGGTGAAAAGAAAGTACAGAAAACGTATGCAACCTTTGCAGAGGCAAATAAGAATTTTCAAAGAAAGAATAACCTAGTCATTTTGTATAAAAACAAAATTATCAAAATGTACAATGGAATCGTTGTTGCGAAGTCTCCGAATAAAGGTAGTATCACCCACATTTATCCAAATGTAAACCTAGTTAAGAATAGACATATAACTGGAGTAGCGTACGGCAATGAACTGGAATATGTAAGCTCCGACGATAAGAGCATCAAGATTAAGTATGCTGGTCAAGAAGGCTATGTGAGCCACAATGAAGCCTATTTATTACCGATGGTTATGATGAATGGTAAATCATCTTATTACCAAATAGATCCACAAAGAAATATTACTCATGTCGTATATAACCATATTAATAAGACGCAAGAGTCATATTTTTATGGGAAAGCGCCGGTGGCTGTAAAACCAGGTAATTATACAAGCTGGGATGGAATTAACTTCACATCGAAGAAAGATGGAAAGAAGGTAGGTCCATTCTATCAATATTTTAATATATTACCTTTTCGAACTGTCACGAATTATAGCGCAGCCGAACTAGACGCGATTATAATGAAGCAATTAAAAGCAAAAGAAGCAGAATCTAAAGCAAAGAAGAATACAACCTATTTAAATGCTTCGAAGAAGAGCAAATTAATCGGTCTTGGAAAAACATTAAAGAACGTTGAAAAAGAATATAGAGTCAACGCTTTAATGATTCTAGCTCAAGCCATTCATGAAAGTAATTATGGTATGAGTGGAAAAGCGCAGAAGGATAACAACCTTTTTGGAATTGGTGTTTACGATGAAAATCCTTTAATGGGTGGTCAGAAATATAAGACGGTTCAAGATAGCGTTAATGCATTAGTAAAGTCGGTTTTAAATAGGCACTACATTCCAGCTGATGGTGGCTATGCGAATGGAAGCCATTTAGGTAATAAGTATCGAGGTGTGAATGTTCGTTATGCCTCTGATCAATATTGGGGCCAAAAAATTGCCGGACATCTGTATATATTAGATAAAGAAATGGGCGGTAAAGATTTCATAAAGAATAAAAGTCCGTATGTGATGTATCAGATCGTCTCTACTCGTGGTTTAAATGTACGTTCAACGCCTGAGATTAATGACAATAGAATTTATCGTTATGGAAAAGATAAAGTAGGCATTATCTTAGCGACACTATCAAAAGAAGTAAAACCAGACTATACGTGGTATAAGATTGTTTCCGATCGTCTCGATACTCCTTATGGCTATGTTGCCAGTAGAGATGAAATTAGCGATTTAATAAAACAACTTCCAATTGCTAAATAAACGAAAGGGCGCGTGTTATGTTACACGCGTCTTTTTATGTTGTGTGACTGTAATATTATTTAATGGAAATGAAATGTTAATGCGTTAGAAGTAGTGGTACCATTTAAGCTGATCAGGAATTCCTCTATTAATCTACTAATAGTTTAATAGAAATGATTCATGAAAAATTATTACGTATAGATAGGAGAACGGCGTGAAGAAATTTACAACATTGCTATTAAGCTTCATATTAATGCTTTCACTTATTTCAGTAACCCCAACGTCTGCAGCTTCTAATGAAACAATTAGTGCTGAAATGCAGGCAATGGTGGACATGGGAGTAATTACAGGTTACGCAGATGGAACATATAAGCCATATGGTAAGGTAACGAGAGGGGAATTTGCGACATTTATTTCTCGAGCTCTTAACCTACCAAAAGGAGAACATAAATTTAAAGATGTGAATGTAAATTCAAAGCTAGCTCCAGGGATTAATGCTGCTGCTAAAGCAAACATCGTCCAAGGAGTTTCAAATACTACTTTTTCACCTAATAGTTTAATCACTCGCGAGCAAATGGCTCTGATGATTAATAATGCGTTAAACTATCTAGGTGTTCAACCAAAGAGCACATCCGTTAAAGTACTAGATATAAACAAAGTAAAATCATCAGTAACAAAGAAAGCCATCTACAGTATGATCGGCCATAACATTATTAAAGGATATGAAGCAAAAGGTGGCATTTTGTTTAAACCAACAGAAAATGCTACTCGCGAACATGCCGCAGCATTTATTAACCGCTTGTTAAAAACTTCAGGAAAAACGCCTCCTGCAGCTGTTAGTAATTATGAAAAGCAGGTAGTAGATTTAGTGAATAAAGAGCGTGCAAAAGTAGGCTTAAAGCCACTAATTCTTGATACGAATTTAAGTAAAGTCGCTCGTTTAAAATCACAAGATATGAATGATAAAAACTATTT
Organism: Bacillus sp. JJ722; assembly: GCF_036963345.1. NCBI lineage: Bacteria > Bacillati > Bacillota > Bacilli > Caryophanales > Bacillaceae > Bacillus > Bacillus sp. JJ722. The sequence continues at coordinate 2,163 of NZ_JBALMO010000017.1, read as the reverse complement.
CGATCATTATAGCCCAACTTACGGATCACTAGATAATATGCTAAAGAAGTTTGGTATCTCGTATAGCTATGCAGGTGAAAATATTGCCCAAGGTCAAAAAACACCAGAACAAGTGATGAAAAGCTGGATGAATAGTGACGGACATCGAAAAAATATTCTAAGCCCGAACTTCACTCATATTGGTGTAGGTCATTATGGAGCTTCGAACTACTGGACACAGCAGTTTATTGGGAAGTAACCTGATTAATCGGGAAAGTGGCCGGATAAAGTGATGAAGTCGCTGGATTAATCGGAAAAGTGGCGGGATTAATTCGAAAAGTGGACGGATTAAATAAAAAAGTCGCTGAATAAATGGAAAAAGCCATCGTTATAACAACGATGGCTTTTCATTTATGCGTTTTTCTTTCTTCTTACAAGTGAAAGTAAGCGTGTGAAAGCTTCTTTGTAGAATATTTTTAAACCAACCATATAAATAGCAGCACCTAGTCCGCCAAATAGCATTAATTGGACAAGGTCTGGCCAATTACCTAGTGGTGTGTAATGTTTGATTGCGTAGATTGGCAATGCCATTAGCAATGTTGGTGGAATGACACGAATGAACATTCCAATTAAGCGTTTTGATTCGCTCTTATCAAAATCACGATACATAATGATCGTTGAAACGATTAAGAAATAAATGGCTACAAGTGAGCTTGTAACAGCTAAACCAGGATAGCCTAAAGAGTCAACAATTAACCAGTTAATAATGAAGTTCAAAATAACGGTTGTTGCACTAATCTTAAATACAGTTGCCGTCTTTCCACGAGCGTACATTGATTTGGATACGATGAACTGTAAGCCTTGGGCAACAATCATCGGTAAATACAAGACAAGTGCTGTGTAAGTTTTTTCTGTATCTTCAGGTGTGAAGGCACCTCGTTCATAAATGAAGGAGATTGCTTCTTTTCCGACTAAGAGTAACCCGACTGCCATTGGTAATAGTGTGACAAGTGATATTTGCATACCTGTATGCATGGTTTCTTGAAACTTCTTCTTATCATCCACTTGTTCAGATAGTAAAGTGAAGATGATGGCTACGATTGTCGTAGCATAAATAGTATTTGGAATACTCACTAATAGAGAGGCTTTATCCAAATATGTTGCCCCGCCATCAGTCGTGCCAAGTGCAAATGTTTTGTTAACGAACATATTGATTTGACCAACAACTGAATTCAGTAATGACGGTATAATTAGTACAAGGAAAGCCTTCTGAAACTCACTTTCCACCTTTAAGCTAGGTGACCAGCGGAATCCACTTTTTAGTAAGTAGACAAACTGTACGATTATACCAAGAATAGTTCCGAATACAAAACCGTAAGCTAAGCTATAAATGCCCCACATGCTTGAGAACAAGAGTGCAAAGACAGCTCCCATTAAAGTAGCTGAAATCTTAGAAATTTGAGCTGGGACGAAGATTCGTCTGCCTTGTAAATATGATTCAAGGATACCGTTTAGTGCCACAGCACTCATCGCGATAAAGAAAATCTGCATCGTTTTAATCGCAACATGCTCTGCTTCAGGGCTAATATTATTGGGTGTTATAAACGGCAGAATATATGGAATCAAGAAGAATCCAAACACAGAAATAGTAAGGAACAGTAAAACTGTAGCGTTCATAATACCGTTCGCATTCTTTTCAGCCGCTTCGGGTTTTTCTTTCTTCTCCTTTACATACATCGGCAGGAAAACATTATTAAAGCCACCAGCTATCATAGCTACAACAAGTGTTATAAGAGAAAAAGCGTATACGTAACCATCGGTTGCTTCACTTACCCCGAATTGTTTAGAGACAATACTTTCACGGATGAAACCTGAAGCTTTAAGCAAAAGGGATAATAGAGTAATCCAAATGGCGGTTTTTTTTAATGTGGACAAGTGCCATGGCACCTCTTTTCTAATTATCTAGCGCAAATCCGCTTTTCTTAATAAAAATACGAAAGTATATAATTTTGCGGTGTCTAGCTCCAGCACCCAGCTCCTAGTGAACTTCACCAACCTCCCTACGATAAGTCAACATCGAATCGCTTATCAGCTCTTCGTGTTTCCTATATCTCAGTCGGTGGGCTCCAGTTCATACGGAGCTAAACGGGCGCTTCCGCTTTTCTTAGTGTCTAGCTCCAGCGC
>NZ_JBALMO010000016.1:21360-32244 GCF_036963345.1 Bacillus sp. JJ722 | reverse complement strand
ATCTTCTTTATTTATAACAGGTATATTTAAGGTTACTAACAAACGTTCTACCATATTGACTAGCTCGCGAACATTTCCAGGCCAATGATAATGAGTCATTGCTTGGACTGCTTCATCAGAAAACACCTTGTTTAAGCCATATTTAAAACAAAAATTCTCTTGGAATTGTTTAATTAAAAATGGAATGTCGTCTCCCCTTTCCCTTAGTGGAGGAATATGAATAGGAATGACATTTAATCGATAAAACAAATCTTCACGAAACTTCTTTTCTTCAACTAACTTGGACAAATCTTTATTGGTTGCTGTTATTACCCTAACATCGACTTTGATTGGCTTTGAACCGCCAACTCTAATAATTTCTTTTTCCTGCAATACTCGCAGTAACTTGACTTGAATGGTTAAAGGAAGCTCACCCACTTCATCGAGAAATATAGTACCTCCATGAGCCCTTTCAAAGTAACCAACTTTCCCACCTTTATTAGCTCCTGTAAACGCACCACCTTCATATCCAAATAATTCAGAATCAACAAGCGATTCAAGTATAGCACCACAATTCACAGTAATAAAAGGCTGTAACTTACGATTGCTATTTTGATGAATAAAGTTTGAAATCTCACTTTTCCCTACACCAGATTCACCAAGTAATAGCACCGTAGAATCAACATTAGCTATTTGTTCAGAATGGCTAAGTGTTTCTCTCATAGCAGAAGAATGAGCAATTAAATTATGAGTTTGTTTCTTCTTTTCCAATAGTTTTTTTAAGTGCTGCTTCGTATGTTTAATTTCTGCTCGTAATTGATCGATTTCAGACAAATTATGAATCGTAACGACAACCCTAAAGTCCTCCTCATTCTTCTTTTCGTTTACTGGTATAGCTGTTATTAACAATTGATTTTGGTTCTTATAATCTTGCTCAATTATAGAAACCTTATTTTCTTTCTCTAAAACTAAAGTGAGTATACATTGAGACATGTGTTCTCCTAACAATTCCTGATAATATTCAGGCATCTTCTTCAATCCAAACATATCATTCAAGGCTTGATTCGATTTTATGATTTTACCAAATCGATCTAGTATAAGAATGCCATCACGAGACGATTCAATTACAATATCTTGCTGAGCTAATAACTTCTTCACAGATTGTAATTCATCATAAATATACTCAATTTCAGAGATATCTTGAAAGACACCTACAGCTCCAATGATTTCATTATTTTTCATAATCGGTGTTCGATTTGAAATATATTTCCGATTCCCTACCTGATATTTTTCTGAAGTTGTTTTACCATTGCGCAAAACATCTAGCAATCCTTTTGGTGAAACAACATCTGATAGAAAACGTCCAATAGCAACTTCCTTCCTCGTTCCTGCCATACGTTCAGCAGCTGGGTTAAGCGAAGTAATAAATCCTCTTTGATCAATTGATACAATACCATTATGAGCCGATTTGAAGATTGCATCTAATTGACTCAAATCCACGTTAACTTCTGATGCATAAACTTCTAATAATTTTTTACGGCTCAAAATGCCGACTAAATTATTTTGGTCATTCATTACCGGAAAAACATCTTGTTTAATATGAATAATATTATTTATTTCATCATGTTCATACACACATTGTTTTATTTCAGTCATAATATCTTTTAAAAATTGTTTATGATCACTAATGCCTCGTAGCAACTCATTTTCGGTTACAATACCTACTAACTCTTTTAAATCGTTAAACACTGGTGCAGCGTCCAATTTTTCATTCAAGAAAATTTTAATAGTAGGCATGATTGCATCATATTCATAAAATGTTATAAAGATTTTATTCATCATGTCTTTTACCTTCGAATACAAAATATACAAACCTCCTATCAAATGCTTTCTTAACTATTTTACATTGCAAGTTGTATGCCAAAGAACTAAAATTTATTATTTTTTCTGAAAATACTAACAAATTTTAAGCGATATTTGTTTTATTAGTATCATTCTGTTTTCATATACAATCGATATGATGCATATTAATATTTTTTCTATATCCTGTTGATGCCAAAATGCATCAACGATGTAATATTGAATCGTAACCACATTTCATATATTAAATTTCATTTTTTGTATATAAAATGTGCACTTCGTCTCGTTTTTATTATAAACACTGATGCATGTTAGCATCAATATCCCTTAACAGGTAATGCAATCCAACAAAAAAATTGAATAGTAAGAATATTTCTTAACTATAGACTTTAGTCGGAGCACCCATTCTATCAAGATTTTATTTGTGATGAAGTAAAGCATTTTTTCACCACCAACTACGAATATTAAACCAGCAAGATATAACCAATGCATTAAAACAATCATTCCACCAAGACTTCCATACGTAGATGAATAATTAGAAAAATGATTTACATAAAAAGAGAAAATATTATGGTTCATTTAATTCTAAAACAGTGAAATTCATATTCCCTTGTTATTTGAGCCATTATTCCTTCATTTCTATATACAAACTTTTCCAGCATTCCTAAAAGGCACATTGTGACACATAAAAAACTCATGAATATTATCACATTTTCATGAGTTTTCTAAGAGGTTATATAGTAAAATACTGCTTTCTTAGTTCCCGAAATCTATCAACATCAATATTTTCAATATGAACTTCTCCGTTTTCCACTATTTTGCACGTGGTATCAGTTAGTGAAATAGACCCTTCTTCAATTAATTTAGCCATAATCGGGCCTTTGTTAAAAGGTGACAGTGGGTGTTCACTTATAATTTGTTGAATTTTGTTTAACTCACATATTTCAAAAATAGGATTATTCACATCAAATGCATAGCCATTCTTCCAATTCAAATCACCAAATAGTTTCATTTCTAATATATAAGGTTTCTCCTCATCTTCAGTCTTCCTAATTCGAAATTCACCATTTTCAGAACTGATGCTTTTTCCGTTTAATGGTACAGGCTTTAATGGAACATTCTTACCGAAACCTGAATCTATTAAATATAAATCTTTTTCATATTTTAAGATAATCAAAACATGAGTATTACCCGTTGAAGACCAGTCTTGAATAAAATGATTGTAAATCACGCCTTTAACTAAACATACGTTAAAGTGATTTTCTAATAAAAAATGATAGAGAAGTGGATTTAAATCAAAACATAGCCCACCTTCATTCTTGATTAATAAATTCTCTACTACATTTTCAAGTGTAATATCTTTCATGTTGTTATTGACTACACGTAAGTTTTCAAAAGGTATATTCTTCGCCATCTTCATTAAAACAATCGGTAACTGCTCGAAAGTTAGTTCTTCATTTATTTGAAAACCTATTCTTTTCCGAAACAAAACATTTAAATTTGACATTACTCACTTCCCCTTTGAAAATTTAAATATACTTTAATTTTACTACTATTAGTTTCAATAAGGCAGTATAAATATCTATTGTTAATCCATTGCGAGTGCCTTAAGCTAATCGGAATGTGACTTACGAACTCATGAAAATGATATTCAAATGAAACTCGCTTTCGTCGGAATAGGCAATCTTACTATTATACATAATGAATTAACGAGCATATAAAATGTATAAAAAATCACCCGTTTTGCGGGTGATTTTTATACTGAGGCAAGCTTTAGTTTTTTGACGCCTTAAAAACTTAATCGACGTTAACCAACACTTTCACTAATAATCATATGGCTTGAAATAATTACTTCGGTAAAGTGAACTGCCAAGAAACGCCGAACTGATCAACAATCCAACCAAACTTCTTACTAAATGAATAATCACCCAGTGGCATTAAAATACCTCCACCATCTGATAAGCGCTCATATAATCGATCAATTTCTTCCTCCGTTTCACACGTAATGAACAAAGAAAATGATGGTGTAAATGTAAAATCATGCTTAATATTACTATCAATACACATGATTTCTTGTCCCTTTAATGAAAAAGTAGCTTGCATAACGCTACCTTCTTCCCCTGCCTCGTCAGCTCCATAACGAGTAATGCTAGTAATCGCTGACTCTTCTATCAGCGATGTGTAATAATTCATCGCTTCTTCTGCATTTCCTTGGAACATTAAGAATGGTGTAACTTTTTTCATATAACTAAACTCCTTTTATTTTTTTACTATTAATAAAACTTGATACATGATTTTCTCACCAATGGAAGAACGTAGTAAAGTGGTCAAAACATTTTCCATTTGGAAAAAAATACATAAAACTAAATATCAACTTATCACGTCTTAAAATTATAGTCTAATTAAAGAAAAATTAAAAACGGAGGATACTATGAAGAAAGTAAAATCATTGCTATTATTTACATTTATTGTATTTTTCATAATAGGTACAATAGGCTGTTCAACAGAAAAAGAAGAAACTTCATCACAAGGACAAACAGTTACAAAAAAAACAACAATCCCAAAGCTAGCAAGTAATGTTAAGGGCGCTCAAAAAGGAACCGTTGTTCAATATAATTTAGGTGAAGGAAGTCTTGTCGAGATGGATACGAAAGTCCCATATCCTATTCAAGGTACGATGGGCATTCCAGCAGGTAAAAATAATCCTGTAGTATTCATTCTTCATGGTGCACATGAAATATTAGACGTATCAAAAAATGCATATTATGATGGATTTCGCTACTTAATAGAAACACTAGCAGACAACGGCTATTTAGCCATTTCACTAAATGTGAATAGAGCTTTTAGTTTAGAACCAGTTGAAGGTGATGAATTTAAACGTCTCGAAGCCATTTTTTATGATAACTACAAAGCTTTAGAAAAAGCTAACAATGGTGAAAAGATTTTTGATATCGACCTTACGGATAAAGCTGATTTAAGTAAAATAAACCTTATTGGACATTCTAGAAGTGGTCAAGGGTCAATGGCTCTTATTAACGAACTAACTACTAAAGGAATTTCTTTCAATTCTCTATTACAAGTTGCTCCTGCATATAATCGACCACTAGAGGATCACAATGTTGATATTCCTACAGCGATTATTTTGCCGCAATATGATGGAGATGTTATAAGTTTAGATGGTCAAGATAGTTATAATGTGGCATATCGTTCACCAAACCGCAAATATCCGATTACGGTTGCCTATTTATATGGAGCTAATCATGGCGCCTTTAATTCAATGGTTAACTATAATGAGGCAATTCGCCCAGACGTTACGTACATGAACAAGGAAAAGCAACGAGAATTTCTAACTCAATATGCTTTTGACTTCTTAAATGTAACAAACAAACAGATTGGATCTTTTAGCGATTTCTTTAACGATGAAACACCTAAACGATATAATATTGATTTTATGTCATCAGTATATCAGCCAGATGGAATGAAAATTCTCGCACCAAGTAAAGCGTTGAAAGGTCTTATTCAAAAAGAAATCAAATTAGAGTATGTAGAGGAAGATGTGTTTCCTGCTGAAGATTCTGCACAACCATTTTTCACACCTGGAACACCAGACAGTATTCCGCTTTATTCTTTACAATGGGAGAAAAAAGGTGGTAGTATGCGCCTCCAATTACCGGAGAAAAATAGTAATTGGCAAGAGATGAAGACACTTTCTCTTTATTTGGCACTTGATTCTACTAATCCCAAAAACAACGAGAAACACGCTACAGAGTTAAGTGTAACAATCAAAGATGATAACGGTAAAACGGAAACAATACCATTAACATCAAAATCAACACCATCGCTTCGTTATCAACCTGGTAAAGTCGACCAATTAACAGAGGATTATCAAATTTGGACAACATTCACACCACTTGGTACAGAGCTAATTGATTTATCATCATTGAACAACATTGATTTATCAAATATTAAAGAAATATCTCTAACTACAAAAGGTGAAACAGGTGCAATAATGATTGCAGGAATTGATTTATATAAATAATGAACAACATACACGCCAGAGAAGGAGTTTAATTAACTCTTTCTCTGGCGTTTAGTTGTGTATTTAACATTATAGTAATTTTTCATTTGTACGATTATGTTTTATTAACATCTCTTGCAAATACGCTTCTGACTTTCCTTTTGGAATACTTATACTCTCCCACTTCTCATTTTTTATTTGTTTACCAATATATACGATTTGACCCACATGATATGCGTAATGAGCGAGTTGTCTTTCAATTGCATCCAAAACTATATGACTCTCGCCTCGAATATAGACATTCTTCAATAAATCTTGTTCAGTTAATTGATGTAATGCATCAAAAAGAATATTCCATCCTTGATTCCAACTTCGTATTAAATCTTGTCCAGCTTGTATAGGGTCAACAAATTCCTGTTCGCGATTTCTATCTGGTTTCTCTCCATCAGATGTTAAAAAATTCGTCCACCTTGATACCATATTGCCACTTACATGTTTTATAATTATGGCAATACTATTTGATTCCTCATTCAAAATCCATTGCAGTTCTTCTTCTGATAACTGATTGATTGATTTATCTCCAAGACTTTTCACACTTTGAAATCTTCTGATAATAATCTTTAAATATTCATTTCCTAGACTCATACATATCCTCCTGTTTTAAAAAGATTAAAATATGGAATCCGTACCCCCTATTTATCTTTACTTCCGTTTATTTGATTAACTAAACAATCATCGTACATCCGCTTTCTCGATATTTCTAATAGATAAATATCCTATGAACAATCCAATTAGCCCTAGTGTAATCGGTATTGCAATTACTGAAAATAAATCAAAGTCCGTATCTACTCGACTTGTCAAAGAAACACCTATTACAGCGGCGATAATGGTAGCTGGCGCAGATTTTCGAATCATACCGAATATTAAAGGAATAAGGCTCATTCCAGCTGCCGCAATAGAATTTATGAGCGTGGTTAATAAACCGTTCATAACAGCATCCATTCCAACTTCACCGGGAATAATAACATAAAATAAGTTTAAGCAATAAAAAACGACACCGATGAAAATAGTTGATGAAAATACGGTTATAAAGGTAAACATTGTGATAATAATCATCTTTGCTGTCATAATTTTTTTTCGTCCTATTGGGTAAGTAAACATAATTTCAATTGATTTACTTTTATATTCATCAATTATTAATTTAACAATAAGCACTGAAGCAAATATTTGAAATGCAGCCCGAACCAAAGCGTTAATAACGCTTAACACTTCCTCAAAATTCAGGATTGGCATACGACCTTCATTTTTCACTATAAAGAAAAGCACAGTTAATAACGCGATGAATCCAAGGTTTGCAATAACGACACCTTTCCAATATTGAATCAATTTAAATTTCTTGATCTCTAATTTAATAAGTTTAAGCATAAATACTGCCTCCATTAATAATTTTCAAAAAATACTCCTCTAATGAAGACTCTTTTTTATTTATTTCTTCTATTACAATATTATTGAATACAAGCTCTTTTGTGATTTCTCCTTGAGAAATTTTCATATCATAAATACGAATGGTTGATTGATCAAGTACTTTATAATTTGTAATGTGTAACTTATGATCAATAACATTAGCTGCTTTTTTTACATCATTTGTTTTCAATTCGATGTAATCTGTATTTTGTAATCGAATACTTTCCATCGTTACTTCCTTAAGCAGTTTTCCTTCCTTAATGACTCCAATGGTATCAGCAATTTGTTCGATTTCTCCAAGTATATGGCTAGAAATTAACAATGTCATTCCATAATCTTTGCTCAAAATTTGGAAAAGATTGCGAAACTCTTTAATACCAACTGGGTCTAATCCATTTATAGGTTCATCTAGAATAAGGATTTCCGGTTTTGTAATGATCGCTCTAGCTATTCCTAGACGTTGTTTCATACCTAATGAAAAATCCTTTACTGCCTTACCTTCAATATTCTTCAATTGCACCATACCTAAAGCAGTATTAATTGCATCTTTGTTGTAGTACCCAACATATTCACAGTGAAGCTGTAAATTCTCTCTCGCTGTTAGCAAATCATAAAAAACAGGATATTCGATAATACTCCCCATCCTTTTAAGCACTTCATAAGATGTCGTTGTTAAGTTCTCACCAAATAATTTAATATCACCACTGGTTGGTTTCAATAAATTCAAAAGCATTCGCATTAAAGTTGTCTTACCTGATCCATTCGGCCCTAAGAAGCCATATATTTCTCCTTTTTTCACATTCATATTTACATTAGAAATAACCTCTTTACCATTAAAAGCCTTAGTAACGTTACTCGTTTGAATGATGTAAGTCATTTGCTCCCTCCTCTTTCTACCGTTTTCATTCTAAAGTTTAAAAGTGTCATTTATCTTACTGAATCCTTACAAAAATCTTAAGTTGCTCAAAATTTTGAATTTTTTATTCAAAAAATAAAACGATTCAATTTAACAGTAAAAATCGTCTTCTTATATGGAGCACTTTGCAAACTAATAGCTCCACCCATTTGTTCTACTAACCTCTTAGTAATCGTTAAGCCTAGGCCACTCCCTTGAAAATACTTATTTCTTGAATCATCCATTGTATACATTCTTTCGAATACACGATCTCGATGTATTTCACTTATACCTTGGCCTTTATCACTGATTTCAATATAAGCGCAGTCATTAATTGTGTGAACTTTTAAACCTAACATTTTTCCTGCTTCACCATGGTGAATAGCATTGGAAATTAAATTATGAAGAACACGTTCCAATTCCAATTCATTCCCCCATACATGGATTGACTCATCAGGAATTTCAATTTCCACTTCATATTCTTTCATAGTCAAAATTTCATAATAATACAGTATTACTTTGCGACAGATTTCTGATATATCTATCTTTATAATTTCAAATTTTTGATCACCTGACTCAAGTTTTACTAGTTTAAAAAAACGCTCGATTAAATCCAGTACCTCCAAAGTTTTGGAATGTACCGTCTCCAATAGAACTTTCCTTTTTTCATTGTTTACCTCTTCATCATTTAGCATGATTTCTGTATAACCATGGACGACAGTTAGTGGCGTTTTCAAATCATGAGAAATATTAGAAAGCATTTTTCTCATAGAACGCTCTACTCTATGAGAATTTGCTTTTATCTTTTGATTATGTCCTAGAAGATCATTAATTTGGATTAATAAATTCATTACCTCATCATCATCAGTATGTAACAATAGCTTTTCATCCGAATCAGTTTCAACGATCGATTGCAGTTTCTTTGCTATGTATTTGACTTCTTTCCTATGTGCTTTAACTCTCGCATTAAGAACAACATTTAAAATAAACGAGAATACTAGGAATATCGCAACTAAATAAACCATATTACAAATCCCCCAGTTTATAGCCGATTCCCCATAATGTCTTTATGTATTTTGGCTTTGACGCATCGTCTTCGATTTTCCCTCTAAGTCTCCGAATATGTACATTAATTACATTATCGTCTCCATAATATTCTTCATCCCAAACGAGATTATATAGCTGCGCTTTTGTAAACACTTGAGAAGGTTTTGAGATAAATAATTTTAATATACTAAACTCCTTTGATGTAAGTTTAATTTCTTGATCGAACTTTCTCACAGAAAAATTACTCATATTAACGATTAAATCTCCTACTTTCACTACTTCCTCTCGGGGACTTATCGAGCGTTTATAGTGACTTTCTCTTCTTAGAAGTGCTTTAATTCTAGCGATTAATTCAATCATAGAGAATGGTTTTGAAATATAATCATCAGCACCAAATCCCAATCCTAACACTTTATCTACATCCTCACCTTTAGCAGACATGATGAGAATTGGGACCATGCTTTCTACTCTTATTGTCTGTAAACAAGTCATGCCATCTATTTTCGGTAGCATTAGATCTAGTAAAATTAAATCAAAACCTTGCATATTTAATACTTTTAATGCTTCTTCACCATTATAAACTGCTCTTACATGAAAACCTTCTTTGGACAAACTTTCACAAACCATCTCACTTATATGTAAATCATCTTCAACTACCATAACTCGGTGATTCATAACTTCCCCACTCCAATCATTACAAATTGACAACATAATAAAGTAAAATTTTAATCGATGTGGGTTTTCGTCCATCCGCCACCGATTATTAGTTGAACCAAATCTTCACTATGAAGGATCGCATTGTCATTATTTTCCCATAGATTTATTTACTGCTTCAAGTGCATGGATTGTTGTTGTATCAAATAAAGGAACAGTAGAATCCTCATCTTTTACTAATAATCCGATTTCAGTGCACCCAAGAATAATTCCCTCTGCTCCATTTTTGATAAGCTTTTCAATAACTTGTTTATAACACTCTCTCGATGTTTGTGAGATTTTCCCTAAACAAAGCTCTTCGAAAATGATGTTATTTACAACCTCTCGATCACACTCATTTGGTATAACAACCTTAATTCCACTTGATTCGATTCGAGATTTATAGAAATCCTGCTCCATTGTATATTTTGTTCCGAGTAAGCCTACTGTACTAAATCCTTGTTTCTTGATTTGTACAGTTGTTGCATCGGCGATATGTAATATAGGAGTACTTATTTTCCCCTCTATTTGATGCACGACTTTATGCATTGTGTTCGTGCATATAACAATAAAATCGGCACCTGCTTTTTCTAAACTTTGAGCAACATCCCCCAATACTTCACCAGCTTTTTCCCATTTTCCTTCCTGTTGATATCTCTCAATCTCTTCAAAATCAACACTATATAATAAACACTTTGCCGAATGTAAACCGCCTAATTTAATTCTCACTTCTTCATTAATGATTCGATAATATTCAACAGAAGACTCCCAACTCATACCTCCAATAAGACCAATCGTTTTCATAATGTTCCTCCTTCTATGTTATGAACAACTTAGATTTTTCTGTTTTTTTCATTATACTATTACATTTGCATTAGATTAAGGTTTTCAAAATGAAGAAATAATAAAGTGAAACTTTAATCGATGG
>NZ_JBALMO010000016.1:0-21169 GCF_036963345.1 Bacillus sp. JJ722 | reverse complement strand
GTTTGAACGGGATAAATAGTAAAAGAGCCGTCGACTAGTCGACGGCCCGATAAAAGAAAGAAATCTCATTCAGAACTATTTAACATTATTTACTTGCAGTAAAAGAAGCTTTTACTTCTTCAAACGACATGACCATTTTCTCATACAGTTTTCCGTCCTTACTTGTTGGATCGAATGGACTAGACTGAGGAAGTTGCACAACGTATACAAAGTTATTTGCTTGAGCAATCACTTCAGGTAGTGGCCCACCATCTTTTACTAACTTATTCCAATCCGCTTTTTTATAAGAAATAATTGATAATAATGGCTCGCTTACTTTTCCGTTTTTAAAATTGAATGTTGTGATAAATTGAGCGTATGCTTCTTGTTTTGCTGCATTTTTCCCTTCCAGTGTTTGGATTGTGAAATTATTTTTCCATCTTTCTGGAATTTTGAAAGAATAGTTCGCTGCATACTTCATTTGACTTTTGATTTTTGCTGACGTGCTTAATTTTGCAGTTTTATTGTTTTTCGCTGTATAAACATTTTCTTTTTGATATGTTTTATTAGCATAGCTTACATGAATATCTTGAACTTTATCACGATTGATATCTTTAAGTTGTAAGGTTGGGTTCATTCCACCTTCAAATAATTTAATGTAAAGTGTTTTCTTTTGTGCTTTGTTATTAATTTTTACATAAAGGTTTTCATAAGATCCGTTTTTCACCTTTTTCCCCTCTAATGTAACAATATCTGCTTTTTTATCGCCAGTTACATCCATTTCTACTTTTTTAATAATTGGAGAAGATTTTGTAGCTTTACTACCTACTCCATTGAAACTAGCCGCCTGTGCTGTTCCTGCAAATAATACTGATGCAACTGAAACCCCAACTAACATTTTTTTAATCATTTTAAATCACCTTTCTACTTATCCTATTTTTCTTTTATTTGGACTAAATCGAATCTATTAATTTTTCAACCTAGTTTCTATATTACAACTATATTACAATAATATTACGAATGCAACAATTATTTCTTATTTTTGTTACTTTTTTAATATTTTTGTCATCTAAATGTAATATTGTTTTCTTTTATTAGCTAATAAAGAATTTTAACTACTTGTAAGACGGGATATAGTACAAAAAAGTTTGAAAAATAATAAATTTTTTTTTTAGTTAATATGAGGATGTGTGAATTGTTTATAGAAGAAGGAAGAGAACGGCTATTGTAACAACAATTTTAAAAAGCAGATACTACCATCTATCTGCTTTTTAACTTTCACTTGGATATGAACTTGATTTTTTTAGATCTAACGCTTCTTTAATAAAATAAATAATAGAAACAATGAGAACAATTAGCCATATTCGTTGAATAAATAAAAGCTGCCAAACCCCTACTAAATAAAACATTGCTGGAATTGTAAGTGTGATCCATGATTGTACAAACGCAACTTTACTTACATATTGTTCTATTGGCTTTTTTAATATATTTAATACATAAAATAAGTACCATAGAAAAGCCCACAATAACCAAGTCAAAGCACTAACGTAATCATGAAAATAAAGAAAGGCCATAATGGTATAAATGCAGGCAATAATAGCAACCCAAATAGCAAACCATCCTAAACCAGTCCCATCCATGCCATAATAAAAAGTAAATCCAACATAGAGAAAAGTTAATCCGAATAAAAAGGTCGCCGCATGACCATATATGGTCCAATTGCTTTGGTCGGAAACGATTATTAAATAAAACGGTATTATTACTTGAAGTGTTCCAATAAAAAAATTGAACAAAGCGACACTTTTTGCTTCCGCTTTCCCCGAAAGCATCAAACTATTTAGGAAAAGAGTGGCTCCTGACAGCAATATTCCTACATAAGCCATACATGTAGTCCTCCTTAAAACAAGTTTAAGAAAGAAGCAGCTTTCCTACTTTAGAAAGCTACTTCTTTACCTTGCAATTTTAAATAACAAAACCTACGATGATTCCAGATAGAATACTTACAAGTGTTGCTCCGTATAGCAACTTTAAGCCGAAACGAGCCACTACATTACCTTGTCTTTCATCAAGGCCTTTTACAGCTCCTGCAATAATTCCAATGGACGAGAAGTTAGCAAATGATACGAGGAATACTGAAATGATTCCTAATGTGCGTTCACTAAATTGATCAGCGATGTCAGTGAGACTAATCATTGCTACGAATTCATTCGTAACAAGCTTCGTCGCCATAATTCCCCCTGCTGCAATTGATTCTGACCAAGGAATTCCCATAAGGAAAGCAATTGGAGCAAACACATATCCTAAGATTTCTTGAAATGAAATACCTAAAGTCATGTCAAAAATCGCATTAATAAATGTTATTAACGCCACAAAACCGATTAACATAGCACCAACGATTACAGCGACTTTAAAGCCATCCATAATGTATTCACCGAGCATTTGAAAGAAAGATTGTTTCTCTTCTTCAATTGCCAGAATATCCTCTGTTTCATCCACTTGATATGGATTGATAATGGAAGCAATAATAAAACCACCAAATAGGTTAATTACAATCGCTGTTACTACATATTCAGGCTTAATCATTGTCATATATGCCCCTACAATCGACATAGAAACAGTTGACATTGCTGAAGCACATAAAGTATACAACCGATGTGCAGACAATTGCCCTAATTGTTTCTTCACAGTAATAAATACTTCTGATTGTCCAACCATTGCAGAAGCAACGGCATTATATGATTCTAACTTTCCCATACCATTTACTTTACTTAATAAGTATCCAATACCTCTCATAATCAATGGTAGGATTTTAAAATACTGTAGAATACCAATTAATACTGAAATAAATACAATTGGAAGTAACACAGTAAGGAAAAATGGAGCTTCTCCTTTATTAGCTAAACCACCGAATACAAAATCAACACCAGCAGCAGCATATTTTAATAAATGATCAAATATTGTAGCTATTCCTTTAATTAATACGTACCCGAAACGTGTATTCAGTAGTAGCATAGCTAATAGAAGCTGAATCACAAGCATGATTATAATATACTTGTACTTAACTTCTTTCTTGTTACTACTTGCAATAAATGCTAGTGCTAAAACAGCTATAATCCCTATAATTGAAATTAGATAATTCATAAATTCCTCCAATTATTAAGCTAAGGCTTTAATTTGGTATAACGCACAGTATGTTGTACTTGTATTGCATTAATATCTCCATAAAACTAGTTTCTATCCTAATTAGAAGTCATCCAAACAGCAATATAGTTCATTCTATATTGCATGTATCAACTCTTGACAATATGGGTAATTTTATAAATAAAAAACCACAAAGGTCATAATCTTTGTGGTTTACAAATGCTAATTACTTACTATTAAGTTTCTTTCAACAAGCCTTCCAACCAAACTCATGCTTACAAAAATCACTGCCATCATCAATAATTTGAAGGGGTTAGTAACAATTTCAAGTAAGTCATCACCTACAAAACTAAAAATCAATGTCAAACCAAGAATGCCTATAGATGAAGCAAAGGCAAACTTTTTAAAACTCATTTTATTGAGCCCAGATACTATTGTAATAACTGAATTGGGGAAAACCGGAATCATACAAAGTAACGTCACAATCCATAGACCTTTTTGATCTAACCAAACTGCATATTTCTTTACGCTTTCATTTTCTCTGTATTTCTTTAATAATGGTCTTTCACCAAAATATCTAAACAACCAATATAAAGACCACGCTCCTGCTATACAACCTATATAGGATAAAAGAAAACCAACAACCATACCGTAAGAAGCAGCATTTGCTAATATAAATGTAGTTAATGGTAAAAAAGGTAAAAAGGCTTCAGTAAATGGCAAAATCACACCTGAAAGAGGACCCAAATCCCCATAAGCATCAATTAATATTTGTAACTTGTCTAGTGACAAGATTTGCTGAAGTTCATGGAACATGAAAGATGCTCCTTTCTATAAATAGTATTCATTCTTAATCTTAACGACGAATTTATATTTATAGTTTAAAAGCAATGGAGCCTTTCTCAAATCGATTCATATTACAGCTAGCTTACAATATTGTAAGAATGAATAGCTGTTTACCAATATAACTATATTCCTTATTTTACTCTTCACTGATTAAATACATCATTATCAGGAGAAATTATTTCCAAATCAGGAATGATATAGTCTATATTTATTAGTAAAATATCATACTTTAACGTTCATGTGGACTCAGATTCTATTTAAGTTAATCGCTTACATAGGTTAGATTAAAAGATGGTGTAATGATTCTGCAACACTAGATTTTCTTCTAGCGTCTTTTTTTGTATTTTGCATTTCTAGTTTGATAGGTTGATATTACCAAGCTTCCCTAGTCTATTTTTCTGTTACAATTCCAGAATGCAGAAGAATACTAGGGAGGGTCATAGCCAATGAAAAGACGAAATCTCCTGATTGCCCTGGTAATAGTTATTACCTTTATAGGAGTTACCTTTATCAAAAATACAGAACAGCACAGATCTAAGGCTGCCAATATAGAACAGAATAGTAAGCAAAATTTTGAAGAAGAGAAAGTATTGATTGGTTATGTTCAAGATTTTCGAGATCCAAACGAAGTAGATTACTCGAATTTAACACATGTCATTTTCTCATTTGCACATCCTACAGAAAGTGGTGATGTTTTACTGACAAATGATGCAGCATTACAAAATTTAAAGACAATGGTCACAAAAGCAAAAGAGACAGACACAAAAGTCCTTTTAGCTGTTGGTGGCTGGTCTCATTTGTATGGCGGCCAATCTTATGATTATTTCCTTAAAGCAATTAGTCAACCAACATCTAGAACAAATCTGGTTAATAATCTTATGGAAATCGTTGAACGCGAAGAGCTAGATGGGATTGATATTGATTTTGAACACCCTCGTAAAACAACAGATGCCAAGCATCTCACTGCATTCACAAAAGAATTAAGTGAACAGCTTCATTCTAAAGATAAAGAGCTGACCATCGCTGTCCATTCAAAGGTTAATGCCGCAACCGGCTTAGAATCAGACTATGTGATTTATGAACCAGTACTATTTAATTATGTTGATTATGTAAACATCATGGCATATGAAGGTCAATGGGATAATGGCTATCATGCCGAGAATTTGGCTCCGTACACTTTTGCTGAACAAAGCGTTAAATATTGGCATCATTTATTTACAGAAAACAAGATTGACACTAGTAAACTTGTCTTAGGTGTGCCTTTATACGGGCAACCAGAAGATGCTTCAAAGCAAACTAAATCTTATGCAACGATTACTAACATGTACCCTAATTATTCGGACAAAGATACTATTCATATGAATGGGACTACCTATTACTATAACGGTAGTGAAACCATGAAAAAGAAAACCAAACTCGCAATGGATTATGGATTTGGTGGAATGATGATGTGGGAAACTGGGTTTGATGCCGAAGGCTCGGACAACCTAACTTCTGTAATTCGTCAAGAACTAGACCAATCAAGTGATAGCATTGTGGAAAATAAGAAAAAAGGAAGCGCACGTTTAGCTCCGTATCTTCTTTCGCCCGTCGACTGAGATAAAGGATACACGAAGGTAAGCAATTTAATTGTATAGCTTCATAAGCCCGTTCAGCATTTCTAAGTTGACTTATATTGAAAAAGTTCACTAGGAGCTGGGTGGCTTGCGCTAGACACCGCACAAAATTATATACTGTCTAATCTTTTAAAAAAGAGCCAGCATAAAGGTAGCAAATCGTCACCTTTATGCTGGCTCTCTCTATTACTCCTCAAAATAAAAAACATTCTTCGTAAATTGAAAGCTTTCAATTTCTCGATGATTCTAAATAACATTTTAGAT
This sequence comes from Bacillus sp. JJ722, assembly GCF_036963345.1. Taxonomy (NCBI): domain Bacteria; kingdom Bacillati; phylum Bacillota; class Bacilli; order Caryophanales; family Bacillaceae; genus Bacillus; species Bacillus sp. JJ722. The sequence goes on along the minus strand of NZ_JBALMO010000016.1, from coordinate 15,323 downwards.
ACATATGTCATTTTGACTTAACTTCTCTATTAAAGACTTACTAAACGTCACTAAATCGTTTTTCTTCTTTAAAGCCTCTTCATGTGATTCTCCTTTAACCATGATGTACAGTTTTAACTTTGGTTCAGTACCAGAAGGACGTACAATAACTGAAGATCCATCTTCTAATTCATAAAAAAGGACATCGGCAGTAGGTAAATCTGTGCTACTCTCATCATTCGTAATGACATTTCTCACTTTGCCAGATTTATAATCACGTACTTTCGATACTGATAGATTTGCTAGTTCGAAAGGAAAGTTATTACGCAAGTTTTTCATAATTGTCTTAATCTTTTCAACACCGTCTAAACCACTAAGGGTAATGGAAACACATTGTTCTTCAAAGTAACCATATTTTTTATATAGAATACATAAAGCTTCATATAAGCTCATTTTTTTCAATTGATAATAACAAGCCATTTCAGCGATTAGCATGGTTGCAACGATTGCATCTTTGTCTCTTGCATAAGTTCCTGCTAAATAACCATTGCTTTCTTCAAAACCAAATAAGAATGAATACTCTTTTGTTTGTTCGAATTCTTTTATTTTCTCGCCAATATATTTAAATCCAGTTAATACATCCATAATCGTAACATTGTTTTGCTCAGCAATACTTCTAGCCATATTAGTTGAAACAATACTTTTAATAACCACAGCATTGTTAGCTAATGATCCGTTTGCTTTTCTACTTTGAATTAAATAATCTATTAATAATACACCAATTTGATTTCCGGTTAATGTAATATACTCACCTTCAAAGTTACGTACAACGATTCCTACTCGGTCAGCATCTGGATCCGTTCCTACAATTAAATCGACGCTTTCTTTTTCAGCGAGTTGAATAGCGATTTGTAATGCTTCTTTTTCTTCTGGATTCGGAGACTTTGTTGTAGGGAAATGACCATTCGGCTCCATTTGTTCAGGTACGGTTATAAGATGTTTAATACCTAATTGAGTTAATACCTCAGGAACGATACGATATCCTGTTCCATGAATGGGCGAATAGATCATGCGGAAATCATCTGTTACTTTATCAACATATGTTCTCCCAACAGATTCTCCAAGCACTTTCGCAACGTATTTCTCATCGAAGTCTTTTCCCACAACAGTAATGAGGCCTGAGTTAATTGCTTCTTCTTTTGAGTATGTTTTAACATCTTCAAAAATATCTAATTGTTCTAGACGATTCAAGATTTGCTTCGCATGTTCTGGTGGTAATTGTGCACCATCTTCCCAATAAACTTTATAACCATTGTATTCCTTTGGATTATGACTTGCAGTGATGTTAATCCCTGAGATTGCACCAAATTCTCTAATTGCAAAAGACAGCTCCGGCGTAGGTCTTAATTCATCAAAGATATAAACAGAAATTCCGTTAGCACTTAACGTACAAGCAGCTTCCCAAGCAAATTCAACTGAATTTATACGTGAATCATAAGCAATGCATACACCTTTCTTGGCAGCTTCTGATCCGTTTTGTAAGATAAGATCGCTTAATCCTTGAGTTACATAACGAACAGTATATTCATTCATATTTTGAAGTCCGGTTCCCATAATACCTCGAAGACCTGCCGTCCCGAAATCCAACATTGATGAAAATCTTTGTTTCAGCTCAACGTCATTGTTTGCGAGTGATTGCAATTCTGCTTTCATTTCATCATTAACTACGCTACTATTCAACCATTTTTGATATTCTTTCTGATAAGTCATAAGACAATACCTCCCCCTACTTTCATGTACTCTAACTTATATATTGAAATTTCATTGTGTGGATTGGGAATGCACTAATATACAGCCTGCGTTCGATTGAATTATGTACTTGTTTGTGACTTCTTCATTATGGAAAACATCTTCATAAAGTTGCCCCACATCAATATGAAATGGGACGTCAGAACAATTCACTCCAACAACCACTGTTTCATTATTATTTGAACGTTGAAATATAAATACTTGATTATCTGCATAGATGGTTCTATAAGAGCCATCTTTAAAAACAGATAGATTTTTTCGAATAGCCCCCAACCTTTTATACCAATTAAGAATCTCTTTATCTTCATTTCCCCACGGATAACAACGTCGATTAAATGGATCTTCGTACCCTTCCATCCCAGCTTCATCTCCATAATATACACATGGAACGCCAGGCAATGTCATTTGAAAGAGAACCGCTAGTTTTAACAATGTAACTCCTTTGTCTTTTTCTTCATGAGTTAAAAATGTGTGAGATTTCTCTTCTTTCGTAGCATTTAATAATTCTTTACCAGCCAGTGAAGTTAAAATTCTCTGGGTATCATGTGTTCCAATTATGTTCATTAGACAATGAATAACGGGCTCAGGATAATGTTGCATAATCGATGTTACTACAACATGCAAATTTTTAGCATCTCCATACCGGATAAAGCGGATAATGGCATTCATGAAAGGATAGTTCATTACACTATCTAATTGTTGTCCATAAAAGTAATGACGTCTTTTTCCATAAGCAATTTTATTAGACGCATCTTCCCATACTTCACCAATAATGAGCGTGTCCACGTTAATACTCTTAACCGCATCACGAAATCTTTCTAGAAAATTATCCGGCAATTCATCCGCTACATCTAAGCGCCAGCCCGAAGCACCTTCATGCAACCATCTTCTTCCTACCCCCATTTCACCCGTTATATACTCTACGTAACTCGGGTTTTCTTCCTGAATCGAAGGTAAGGTATCAATTCCCCACCAACTTTCATACTTATCTGGATATTTCAAGAATTTGAACCAATGATAATACTCGGAATTTTTAGATTGATATGCACCTACACTATCATAAGTTGCTTTTTTGTTAAAATATACGCTATCTGAACCGGTATGATTGAATACACCGTCTAACAAAATCCGAATGTTTCGTTTCTTGCTTTCAAGGCAGAGTCTCTTGAAATCTTCGAGCGTACCAAACATTGGATCAATCTTCGTAAAATCACCCGTATCATATTTGTGGTTGGAATATGCCTCAAATATAGGGCTCAAATAAATACAAGTTACACCAAGAGATTGTAAATAATCGAGTTTGGAAATAATACCTTTCAGATTGCCTCCAAAGAAATCATTATTCATAACTTCTCCATGTACATTTGGTGCAAAGATCGGCAAACCACCCCAGTCATTTCTTATAACTACTTGATTCTTAATAGCAGTAGAGCCAACTTTTGCAAAACGATCGACAAAAATATGATAAAACATACCACCTTTAATCCAATCAGGTGTTGTGAAAGATTTATCATACACCGTTAATTGCCATGCAGGTGGCTCTACCTCAGCTTCTATAATGTCATTATAATCCTTTCCTACATATATCGTCGTAGTCATCGATTTTAATTGAAAGTAATACCAAATCAATCCTTGGTTACGAACTTCCATTGATGCTTCAAAAACATCCCGTCCATTTTCAATTCCTTTCCAGCACATCTTCCGATAATCGTAATGATTATTCTCATCTTTAATACATACAAGATAAACTTCTTTCAAACCGTAGTAACGAGGGATTTGTATGTTAAATTTGACGTTTGAATTGGTAGGCACTGCCCCTGATGGATAACGAAAGTTCCCCATAGTAAACAGTGAACTAATTTGATTCTCCACAAAAACAGCTCCTTACTCCTTTACTTCAAAGGTTCGATACCCCATATATGATTAGCGTATTCTTGAATGCTTCGATCTGCCGCAAAACGTTCCGCCCCAGCGATATTGCATAAAGACATCGCATTCCATTTAAATTGATCTTTGTACGCATTTGACAGTTGTTTATGAACATGTGAATAATCATCAAAATCAGCTAAACACATATATGGATCACCAATCCCATATTCCCCTACTAATAAATAACGATAAATTGAGTCAAATGATTCTCCATTAAAGCCTTTTCTTAAGCGATCAAGCACTTTACGGATTTTCATATTATTATGATAGAAAAAAGATGAAGCATAACCTTCTTTCCATCTTTTTTCCACTTCTTGTGCTTCCATCCCAAATATAAATATATTTTCTCTTCCTACAGCTTCACATATTTCAACATTCGCACCATCAATTGTACCAATTGTAATTGCACCATTAATCATCATTTTCATATTACCAGTACCGCTGGCTTCCTTACCTGCTAAAGAAATTTGTTCACTAACCTCCACAGCTGGCATTAAATATTCCGCCATTGTTACACAATAGTTTTCTAAGAAAACTACTCGAATCTTCTCACGTAAAATTGGATCTTTCTGAATTTCACTACTTAAATGGCAAATCAATTTAATCACATCTTTTGCTACATAATAACCTGGTGCTGCTTTAGCCGCGAAAAGGAAAGTTTGAGGAATAACATCCATATTCGGATTTTCTTTTAAATCAAGGTATAGTGAAATAATGCGAAGTACATTTAATAGTTGCCGTTTATATTCATGAAGTCGCTTAGCTTGCACAACAAACATTGAATTCGGATCAATTGTAACGCCTTTATCTCTCATTAAATTTGAGAATGAAATCTTGTTGGCTCGTTTTATATCACTTAAACACTGTAATACATTGTTATCGTCTTGATATTTAAGGAAATTTGCCAACTTGCTTACATCTTTTTTATACTCATCACCAATACACTCATCAAGCAGTTTTGTTAAACGTGGATTAGCTTGGCATAACCATCTTCTATGAGCGATACCATTCGTTACATTTGTAAACTTATCTGGTGTCGCCTGAAAGAAATCGTGAAAAACATCCCTCTTTAATATATCTGAATGAAGCTTAGAAACCCCATTAACGTGTGAAGAACCAATTATGCTTAAATTAGCCATTCTGATTTGACCATTTGAAATAATAGACATACGTTCAATACGATCCCAATCTCCCGGATATCGATTCCACATTTCATGACAGAAACGTTCATTCAATTCTTTTAAAATTTCATGAATTCGAGGAAGTTGTTGTTTAATAAGAACTTGAGGCCATTTTTCTAGTGCCTCTGACAATACAGTATGATTCGTATACGTGACTGATTGGATTACCATTTTATAGGCGTCATTCCAAGTATATTGATATTCATCCATGAATATGCGCATTAATTCAGGAATACATAAAGCTGGATGAGTATCATTAATATGAATCGTAACTTTTTCACTAAAATTATTTAGTGTGCCATATTTTTTTAAATGGTCATGGATTATATTTTGAATAGAAGCCGATACAAGGAAGTATTCTTGTCTTATGCGTAATGTCTTACCCTCAGCATGGTTATCAGAAGGATAAAGTACTTTACAAATTAATTCTGCGCTAGTATTCTCCATCATTGCTCGATAGTAGTCGCCATTTGCGAAGGATCTCATATCAAAGCTCTTAATATCCTGTGCTTTCCATAATCGTAGCACTGATACTCCATCAGAGCCTGCACCTGATATCATCATATCGTAGGCTACAGCCTCTACTTCATTGCAATTTTGATAATGAATTCGAAGCCCTTTTTCAGTCCATTGTTCTTTAACTTCTCCTTCAAACTTAACTGGAAAAGTAAGATCGCTCCTCTTCTTCAGCCAAACCTCTCCACCAGGTAACCAAATATCTGGTAGCTCCATTTGCCAACCATCCACAATCTTTTGCTTAAATAATCCATATTCATAACAGATTGAATAACCCATAGCAGGATATTCTAATGTAGCAAGAGAATCCATAAAGCAAGATGCTAAACGTCCTAAACCACCATTGCCTAAGCCAGCGTCTGGCTCTTCCTCATATAAATCTTCCAATTTAAAGTTCCACTCATCCAACACTTCTTGTATCTCTTTACCTAATCCTAAGTTATAAATATTATTTTTTAAGGAACGTCCTATAAGAAATTCCATGCAAAGATAGTAGATTTTTTTGTTTTCTTTCTTCTTCAATCTATCATGATAGTCTGCTCTTTTTTTTAGAAGGAGATCACGAACTGTTCTAGCACAAGTTTTATACATTTGAGTTCGAGTTGCATCTTCCACTGAAATTCCGTAATGATTAGATAGTTTATGCCGTAGACTATTTCTTAAATCGGTCTTTATTTGCATTTCTTCCATGGAAATTCCTCCAAGTTGTTTAAATGACTCTTTCCCCTGAGATGAATGTAATCCTTTTGTTCTCAGGGGATTGTTGTCTAATTGTTATACATATTGAACTTGATGTGAGCTCAATTCTAAATAAAGCTTTTCGTATTCACGTGCTGATTTTTCCCAACTAAAGTCTATAGACATAATCCGTTTTACTAAATTATCCCAACACCTTTTATTGTTGTATACATGTAAACCTCGATACATAGCATCTAACAAAGAATTGGTATTATATTGATCGAATACAAAACCGTTTCCTTCACCTTCGCTACAATCTTGAATTGTATCTCGTAAGCCGCCAACCGCTTGAACAATTGGAACAGTTCCGTATCTTGATGCGATCATTTGAGCTAAACCGCATGGCTCACTTTTGGAGGGCATTAGGAAAAGATCTGCTCCAGCATAAACTTTGCGAGCTAAATCTTGGTTGTAGCACAACATGGCAGCAACTTTGCTCGGATAATGATTTTGTAACCATTTGAAATAGTCTTCATATTTATGCTCACCTATACCTAGCACTACTACTTGAACATTCTCATTCACCACTTGTTCCATAATTGCTGTAATAAGATCCAAGCCTTTATGGGAAACTAAGCGACTTACAATAGCCATTACAGGTATATTTTCATCAACTGGCAAATTTGCAAGCTTTTGTAATTCCACTTTATTTACTTTCTTATTGTCTAAAGTAGTAATTCCATAATTCCGAAATAGTGCAGGATCTGTTTCAGGATTATAACTTTCAACATCAATACCATTTAAAATACCACGCATTTTAAATTCATTTTTTTGAATAATAGCCGCCATACCTTTTGCAAAATAATCATTTCTTAACTCTCTAGCGTATGTTGGACTAACAGTATTAACTTGATTAGAGCATTCTATAGCAGCTTTCATTAAATTTACGCAGCCATCATACTCTAAACTTGCACCAGCTTCAGGCGCTAGCCCGATTACATCTCCAATAATCCGCAAATCCATTTTCCCTTGATATTCAATATTATGAATTGTGAAAATAGTTTGAGCTTGTATATGATGATAATTATAGTGAAGATAAACAGAAACTAATGCCGTTTGCCAATCATGACAATGAATAATATTTGGATCAAACTTCAATAAAGGAATGCTATCTAATACTGCTTTGCTAAAGAAGGCATATCTTTCTCCATCATCATAATATCCATATGGATTAAACCTTTTGAAATAATACTCATTGTCAATAAAGTAGTACGTTACACCGTTTTCCTCAGTACGAAATACACCACAATACTGCTGGCGCCATGATAAATTCACATTGAAATGACCGAGAAACTCCATTTGTTGTCTATCTTCGCTACCGATTCCTTCATATAATGGAAGAATTACGCGTATATCAAATTGATCACTATTTTCTTTCATAATTGCTTTAGGTAAAGAGCCAACAACTTCCCCTAAGCCGCCTGTAGCAATAAAAGGCAATCCTTCTGAAGCAACAATCAATACTTTTATCTTCTTCGATTCTTTAGCTGCTTTCTGCACCTTTTTCATAATAGGTGTTTCAACTGCTATAGCTATCTCCTTCGTTGACAACTCTAGTTCCGACTGTAGTTTACTTGCTATCATTTCGCTTTCATTATCAATAACTTGTTTTTGTTTTGTACTTTCTCTCTTCTTAAGTGGTTTATTTCCCATTAAATAACACTTCCTTTTTCAATAAAGAAAGGATGAGTTTCGTGTCCACATAGAGTACGGTGATTCCCAATTACAACATTTTTGTCCGTTACAATATGATTTAATGTAGCATCCATGCCAATAGTGCTATCTTGCATAACCACACTGTTGCTAACAGTTGCATTTTTATCTATCTTCACGCCCCGGAAAATCACCGAGTTTTTCACCACACCATTTATGATACAACCGTCTGCAATGAATGAATTTTCAACAACTGCATCCGTTCCATATGTAGTAGGTGGCGAATCATTAACGCTTGTATAAATTGGTCGATAGGATTTGCGGAATAATTCCTCACGGACATTCAAATCTAATAAATCTAAATTACTTGTTAAATAGCTTTGTAACGAATCAATATATGCGTAATATTCATTAAATTCAAATCCTTCAACAACAATTTCATTTGCGTGATCACCTAAATATGTTAACAAGCTACGATAGCCTTTATTACAAGATATATGAATATGTCTCTTCAAAAAATCATTACCAACTATCATCGTACCTAAGTAAAGAGCCTCTCCCTCCCGAGTACTAGATGTTTTCTTGATTTTTGTAATACGATTATTCTCCTTCATTCCAAATACAGTACGTTGTCCTTTCCAACTAACATCATCATCTTGCATGCTATAAAGAACCGTTACATCTGCATTACTCATTTTATGGGCTTGTAGCATATCCGAGTAAGAAATATTACCAATAACATCACAATCAGAAAGAATAACAAATTCTTCATCTGCTTTGTCTAAATAATCCAATATTCCTTTTAACGTTTCAATTCGATTGTCCATTTGAAAAAACTCTTCAATATTGTCTACTTTAGGTTGTAAAAGCCGAATTCCCCCACGCTTTCGAGCTAAATCCCAAGCCTTTCCTGTACCGATATGATCCATCATATTCTGGTAGTTCTGTCTTGTTATTACACCCGCTTTTATCACACCAGAATTCGCCATGTTCGAAAGAACGAAATCAATAAGGCGGTATCTACCCCCAAAAGGAACAGCACTCATTATTCGATTCTTTGTAATTTCTGGTACATGTTTATCTCGAATATTAGAAAAAACAATACCTAATGCATTCATACTACTACCTCTTTTTCTACATTATTTACGTTTTTCTTATTATCACATTTTTGATTCTTAGAAATATTATTCTTAATGGTTACTACTTTCTCATCTAATACCATTTCGCTGTCAATAATAACACCAGCTTGAACAACCAAATTGTCTTTTACCTTTACACCAGCACCAAGAACTGTAATGTCTACCCCTTCAGTACGTTCTTTACCTACGGTTGAATGTGCTCCAACCTGAACGCCTGCATCTACAATACTATAATTGATTGTTGCCCCTTCTTTTACGTTCGTATTTCTCATTACAACACTATCTTTTATGACTACTCCTTTACCAACCGTCACACCACTAAATAAAATAGAATTAATGACTTGACCTTCAATTTCACATCCCTCAGCAATAACACTGTTCTTCACTGAGCCATTTTTTCCGATAAAATGAGGATGTTCAGGATAGTGTCGATAACTAATCTTCCATTTATTATCGCTCAAATCTAATTGAGGTTTTTCCCCTAATAAATCCATGTTACTTTCCCATAACGATCGTAGTGTTCCCACATCTTTCCAATACCCTTCGAACGGATAGGCAAATAGCTTCTCATTCCCATTTAGCATGGCAGGAATAACATTCTTCCCAAAGTCATTCGATGAATTTTCATTCGCTTCATCTTTTATTAAATAGCGAAATAATGCTTCTTTCTTAAAGATATATACACCCATCGAGGCCTTATTACTCTTTGGTTGTGCAGGTTTTTCTTCAAACTCATAAATACTTCCATCTTCGTTTGTATTCATGATTCCAAAGCGACTAGCTTCTTCTAAAGGTACTGAAAGAACAGCAATTGTACAGTCCGCATCTTTCTCAATGTGATAATCTAACATTTTGCTGTAATCCATTTTATAAATGTGATCCCCTGATAAAATAATCACGTATTCTGGTTCATATCGTTCGATGAAGTTCATATTTTGAAAGATTGCATTTGCCGTTCCTTTATACCAATCTCCACCTTTTACACCTTGATACGGAGGTAAAATATGAACTCCACCGTTCGTACGATCCAAATCCCAAGGTTCGCCGTTGTCAATATAATCATTTAATTCAAGGGGTTGATATTGCGTTAAAACACCAACAGTATCAATTCCTGAATTAATACAATTGGATAATGTAAAGTCAATAATTCGATACTTTCCACCAAAATGAACAGCTGGTTTAGCAAGTTGTTTTGTCAGTGCATATAATCTACTCCCTTGCCCCCCAGCAAGTAACATAGCCACACATTTTTTCTTCCGATACATACACATTCACCCTCTTAAATGTTTTTTATATAATAGTATTCTTATATTTTTATTTTATTTTCTTTTACGTGTTTAAAAACCAATGTTGTTAATGGTGGTAAAGTAATCGATATATATTTATCATAATCATGCATTTGTCCTTCCATTGCCTTCAGGATCTTTCGATTCCTCATGCCTGATCCACCGAACTTCTTCAAATCAGTATTAAAGACCTCTTTATACGTTCCTCCATGTGGGACACCAACATAATAGTCTCCCCATACTTCGGCGGAAAAATTAACGAGGACAATTAATTCATTTCCATCACCATCCAGTCTAAGGAAGGCTAATATATTTCTTGTATGGTCATTATGGCAAATCCATTTAAATCCATCCCAAGAACAATCTAATGCCCACAAAGGTTTATTCTCTAAATAAAAGTGATTTGCTTCGCTAAAGAACGTATGAAGCTTTTTATGGGCTTCATATTTTAGTAGGAACCATTCTAGCTCCTTGCTATAATTCCATTCGATGAATTGCCCAATTTCAGAGCCCATGAACATTAATTTCTTACCAGGATGGAAGAGCATATAAGCAATGAAACTACGAACTCCCGCAAATTTATCGTAATATTCCCCTGGCATTTTATCTAATAAAGAACGCTTCCCATGCACGACCTCATCATGAGAAATTGGTAAAATAAAATTCTCATCACACGCATACATAATTGGGAAGGTTAATTTATTATGATGATGTTGTCTTCCTATTGGATCAATTGCAATATAAGATAGCACATCATTCATCCACCCCATATTCCATTTGAAATTAAAACCTAAGCCATTATGTGATGGAGGTAAGGTAACACCTGGCCAAGCAGTTGATTCTTCTGCGATCATTAAATTATTCGGGTATTTGGTCAAAACTGTACTATTCAAAAGTTGCAGAAATTCAATGGATTCTAAGTTTTCTCTACCACCATTTATGTTAGGCTGCCAATTTCCATCTTTTCGGTCATAATCTAAATAAAGCATTGAGGCAACAGCATCCACTCTAATACCATCAATATGATATTTCTCTATCCAAAACATAGCGTTAGAAATAAGAAAAGATTGAATTTCATTTCTACCAAAATCAAAGATTCTTGTGCCCCATTCTTTATGTTCTTGCTTTAATACATCTTGATACTCATACAAAGGTTGACCATCAAATTCATATAGACCATGTGCATCTTTTGGAAAATGTGCCGGTACCCAATCCATGATGACACCTATCCCATGTTCATGAGCTAAGTTCACTAAATACATGAAATCCTCTGGTTTCCCATAGCGCGATGTGATACTGTAGTAACCGCAAATTTGATATCCCCAAGAGCCGTCGAATGGATATTCAGCTAGTGGCAATAATTCAATATGCGTGTAGCCTAATCTTTTCACATATGGAATTAACTCATCTGCTATTGTTCGATAATTTAAATATTGATCGTCTTCTGTTTTTTTCCAAGAACCTAGATGCACCTCGTAAATATTTATAGGACTTTCATAAATATTTAATTTCGATTTATATTTCAACCAATCACCATCTGTCCAAGTGAATTTATCTGTCAAACTGTATGTATAAGATGCTGTCCTTTCTTTTGTTTCACTATGAAAAGCATATGGATCTGACTTATATAAAACACGGCCATCCTTTGCGGTTACTGCATATTTGTATAATGAATACTCTGCCATCCCTTCAATATATAATTCCCATATACCCTCATCAGTTTCTTTCTTCATAGAATGAGTTTCATGATTCCATTCATTAAAATCTCCAACAATAGATACAGCAGTAGCATTTGGAGCCCACACTCTAAAAACAAAACCTACTTTTCCTCCTTTATTGAATAAATGTGAGCCTAAATATTCATATGCCTCAAAGTTTTTCCCTTGATGAAACAAGTATTTTGCTATAGAAAAATCTTCTTTCATTTGCTGCACCTAATTCAACTCCTCTATTAATGTATTAATATATTCAAAAATGTTTTTACTATTACTAACTGAACAACTTTTTTATTTTTCACTTTTATAAACACTTATATAAGTTGTCAAATATATCCTAATCAATAATATATTCTTCTCTCCTAATCTTTCTCCTCTAACTTTATAAAACCAATTTCTGTCTTTTTATGTCAAAGTTCGATTTAAGTTTCGACAAATTAATTTGTAAACTGTTGCTCACAGATGAAACAATAAAAAGAGCATATTTTGAAGTAACGATTTCTCAAAACATACTCTAAAAAAGCTCAGTTTTCATTATTACGTGTGTTTTCATAACTAGGTTCAACATGGATATGAATATTATATACGCCATGCTCGTTTTTCATTTTCGTTTCCACTTGAGTAGCAATGTCATGCGCTTCACTTATATTCAAAGATTGATTTACAAATATAATTGCATCTATCACTTCGTTATTGCCATAGTTTCTACCTTTAATTTCTTTTATTCCTTCTACTCCATCTACATTTGAGATAAATGATTTATAAGAAGAAAGTTTATCAACATCAAAGCCATCAGTTAGTTCATGAGTTGATTCTCTAAATATATCCCAAGCTGTTTTACAAATTAATAATCCTACAATGAAAGCAGTCAAACTATCGAGCCAAGGCATATTTAATTGTGAGCCAAAGATTCCTATTGCAGTTCCAATACTTACCCAAGCATCCGATATATTATCTTTCGCAGCTGCCATTACAGCCTTACTATTTATTCTGGCACCTAAATTTCTATTATAACGATACACGAAATACATAACTAAAGCAGAAAATATACCTACATAAGCAGCCATAATGTCTGGAGATGCTTTTTCTCCTTGGAACAATGATCTAACAGTATCTGTCAACACTTGAATACCAACAGCAAACATGATAAACGAAGCAATTAGTGATGCTATTGTTTCACTTTTCCAATGACCATATCTATGATCTTTATCAGGCGGTTTTTGTGCGATTTTCAAACCAATCAAAACGGCAATAGATGCAATTATATCGGTCGTATTATTAAATCCATCTGCTTTCAAGGCATCCGATCCACTTACATACCCCATTGTTAATTTGATGATGGACAAGACTATGTATGCGGCGATACTAATCATCGCTCCCCGTTCACCCGATTTAAGATCGTTATACTTTTGATTCTCCATCATACTCCCTCCTTTTGTATTACTCTATAAAGTGAAACTCTTTAATCGATGGGGGTTTTCGCCCATCCCCCCACCGATTATTAGTTGAAACAATCGGGTTCTTACTGGCGCTTAATTTCTCACTTAAACGTCTCCGCTTTTACTTCCGTTTTGAAGTGGGACTCTTAGCTCTATTTAGAACGGGATAAATAAAAGCGTAAGTTCAAAACTATTCTTTCCATTAACCATTACGTATTATTCCTTTATGATAATAAATAAAAAAGTGAAATGAGATAGCAACAAAACAGATAATTTAGCCGAATTTTCAAATAAAAAGCGATACTTATCACTTAATTAGAACGTAACTATAAGAGAAGTCGAATATACAAATAAATGTTAGATTATCTTAATAAGTAACACGAATAAAGATTTTTATAAAAAATTGGGAATAAAACATGAAGAAAGTTATTTAGAATGTTTAAATAGCTTAAAAGTTGGGGATGAAGTGAGAATCATCGAGGAGATCGAAGGAATTAGACATACAATTAATTATTCCTCAATCAGAATTTTAGACATCAAAGAAAACCGAAACTTCATTCTAACAACCGAACGATATTTAACCATTTGGGAGAATACCGTTATAAAGAGCCCGTGGAAACGCTTTTTACATATAAGATTGTGGATAGCGTTCTCTAAGTATGAAAGGATGCCCGTATGATAACGCAGTCACTGAAGCTACGTTTAAAATCTTAAAAACGGAGTTTGTCAAAGGTCACCAATTTGATAGTCTATCCATCTCTATTTGAGAAGCTTGAAGCCAAATAGGCTGACTGTATGGTTTATTACTATACTTAATTTGATAGTTTTCTTTCACAGTAGTGCTATATCCACAATCGAATATTTCAATCTTTCTCTGCTGAATCTTACCTTTCTCTTTGCTAGTCTTTACAATGACATCATCTCCAACTAAATATTCGAAATTAACTTCCATTATTAATCACCCTTTTCTAATGATTTTTTGATTTTAAATAGTCATTATTATCGTAATTTTCCAACAAAAATTGATATAATTATATTGTGTAAATATTAATATCAAGGAGGAAATCATGAATAACGGTAGATTTCTAAAAATTCTCGTTGTGGCAGCATTAGCTATTTCATTATTCATTCCTTTGAGTAATATCGAGGCATCTGCAGCTTCAACACAGATAGGTACTATCGATATTACTAGTGGAAAACTTAATGTTCGTAGTGCTCCAAGTAAGAATGCTAAAGTTATCGGCAGTTTAAAACGTAGTGACAAAGTAAAATCTTTAGGCCAAAGTAAAACAGGCTGGACAACAATTCAATATGGTAAAGGGAAAGGATATATCTCATCCGATCATGTTCGTTTCTACAAAACTACATCACTTGGTAGTGTTAAGAAGATTACTGAAGGAGTAATTGCTACACAAAAGAAAGCGAGATATCCTAACCCGCCACAAACTAGAGCACAAATACATAAGAAGCTTGCTCCTTCATTTACAAAAGAGTATATTGATTTATTTATCAAATGGGACTTGAAAACTTATGGTAAAGATAAATATGGAAATACCCTTTATGGCACTCCGTATAGTGATAATCTAAGCTTTACTCTCTTTCCTTTTGATTGGTACTTAAGATCACTTCCTGAAAAACCAACAGTAATTTTCTATCATAAAAAAGGTGTAGAGTATATGGAAGTATCTCAAAATGATCCTACGCTTGGTCTATATGATCCTCATTGGACAAAGTGGTGGTTAAAGAAAGAGTCTAAATCAACTTGGAAAGTTTATAAATTTGATAGGATTTATGATTAATGTTGCTAGAAGCCCAGCTAATAGGGCTTCTTTTTATGTGTAATCATAACTTGTTTAAGAATATTTCGATTTATTTGTTAGTAACTTCTTAATGTGTTTCCATTCATTTCATAGTACTATAGTATCAGCTCTAAATAATT
>NZ_JBALMO010000015.1:0-10583 GCF_036963345.1 Bacillus sp. JJ722 | reverse complement strand
ATACAATCATGAGGGTGATTAGGTGAAAAAATCGATATACATATTATTCGTTGCATTATTTTTTCTCACTGGAACTACGAATTTTTTATTGTTAAATCATAAAATATATGCTGAACAAAAATCTATTCCACCATATGCTAAGTGGGGTACTTTTGCTATGCAAAAAACAAAAGAAAAGTATCCAACTGCGAAGATTATTGATTATCTTCATATTGGAAGGAATATAGGGAATAGAACCTCAACTGAGAAATTTAAATTATGGTTAAAAGATAACAAAAAGAAATTTGTTGTTTATATTTCTATTGAATTTACTAATGACACAGAAAAAATTATTGAAATCAATTCCAAGGAGTTTTCAGATTAAGATCTTTGACGGTAATACATTTATTTCTAACTCAAATTTCAGAAATCAGGTGTCAAATTTATTAAATGGAAGCTTTTCTGTGAAAAGCCACAGAAAAGCTTCCATTACCAAATTTATCCACAATTGTTCATAATTTCATGATGCCGTTATGCATGTTACCTGACAACACCATTAATTTTTTTATTTTGCTTCCACTCTCTTCGTAATATCCCCATTTTAATAGCATCATAGTATTTTCCATCGACTATTCGTGCCTCTCTAATTCTTGCTTCTACTTGCATTCCAAGTTTCTCAGCTACTCGGATCATCCGCTCATTGCCAGACCATGTAGACATACCTAATCGATGAAGTCTTGTATTTTCAAATAAGTAATCAATCCACAATGCGTATGCTTCTGAACCATAACCACCATTCCAATATTTTTTATCATATGTAACAATTCCTGTTTCAAGCCAATTTGTATTTTGATCAACCCAGTAAGCACCAACACTACCGATAAACTGATTGTTAACCGTCATAATCAATTTACTCGGTACATTTGGCAAAAGTTCTTTATTACTTTCCCATTCTTCTATAAATTGAGCTTTTGTGATATATTTCTCTGGTATATAAGGTCCATTCCATTTCTTTGCAGATTTATCTTTTTCGATGAACTTCCAGTAATAAATCGAATCCAAGTCATCTGTAGTAACCATTCTTAAAGTTACTTTGTTTCCTCTTATTTCAACCATATTCATTCCTCCATATTACGCACTTGTCGTAAAACTTTATAAATTGTATTTCAGGAATAAAACTCGAATGTAAGATAAGCGAATATTTCGATTATAAACCATTTGAAAAAACTTCACATTAATATTCATGATTACCTTATTTTTATACGACTTTAATCGTTCCTAAACAAAGTGTTTTGGAAATAAGGCTGATATACTTATTCCCTTTTATTTGATCAGAGTAATATTATGAATATTCAAAAAACAACACAAAAAAAAGCGCATATTTTGAAAAAAAGATTAGTCAAAATACGCGCAATGTAATTTGCTAAATTCTTTTTATCTTTACGTTTAGTGCCTGGTATCTAAAAGCGATTTTATCTCTTTTATTTGTTCAATGTGTCGCTGTTCATGTATATAGATCAGTTCAATCCATTGATCAAGAGGTAATTCACCTAGAGCAGGATGCTTCACTGATTTTTCCGCCAATATTGATTTATCTTCTATAGTACTAAGAAAAGTCATCAATTTTTTTCTCGAATCGTTTAACATATGAATTATTTGCTGAACTTCAAATGGTTCTACATCTGGTTCAACGATTTTTGGAGCTTTAATCTTTTTCGTTCTATCCAATAATATAAGCTGAACTTTTTTACGTTCTTTTTGAGAACGATCCTTTTCTTTTAATCCCCATGTAACAGCCTTTATAGATGCCTCTTCCACTAAAACTAAGTGATGGCAAACTTGTGCTATGCTCCACATATTCACATCAGGCTTACTATTAAATTGTGCTTCACTTAATAAAGTAATCTCCTTTACTAGGTTACTTCTCGTTACATACAGATTGTCATTAACTAATTTATTCATAAGAATTCTCCCTTCACTAAAAAATGCGTACTTAAATTCCTATTATTCTTTATATATTCTCTACGATGAAAAGTATTCTCCTGAGCTTTACTTCCAATTCTGCTTTCATTCATATTATAAGTTTAGTAGTTTGGCTGGATCATACTTAATTGTTCTATCCGAGCCCATTTTATTATTGTTATTCATTGTTGAATCACACAAAATACTCACTTCATTTAACGGATTTCCATCTTTCTTTTTAAACCAACAAGCTCCTCTTCAGAATAGCATAAAAACTCATTTGCAATGTATTATTGCAAATGAGTTTTCTTTCACAGGCTAATATCTAGCTTTGTATTAAAATATGGCTTGTTTTCACGGTTCTAATTTAATTATTTTGCTCAAGGCATTGATAAACCGCCATCATATCTCGTTTATTCAACTCACGAATGCGAGAGAAAATGGGAATGTCTGCAACAGCCTCAAGATTCATGCTTTTATCAACAACATCACTTACTTTGCCAGTTAGCCATGTTTGCACATCTATGCCATCGACAATTTCCTTACGCCCTTCATCATTGATGCCACTTGCATAACAACTAACACATGGTACCGATAATTTATGCACGCCATCATGGAGTCCATCTTCCGAAATGACTTTCTTCCCTTTACAGAATGGACATGGATGACTTTTTTTAATCTTATTAATTTGGGTAACAATTTTTTTGTAACGAAACGCTTCATAGACATACGTCAGCTTTTTGTATTTTCCATTGGTGAAATACTTATCAATGATGGTTTCTCTCGTTTCTGTGATATTAGCAAAATCACAGATGGTGATTAGATTTTTGCTGCTTATTGTTTCGACATTGCCACTAATTCTCTCCCAGAATGGTAGAACATTTTGTAATACTATTTCATAACCGACAAAGCTTGCTAGTTCTAATTCAAGCATTTTCAGCGATACTTGTGTTTCCCTCGGAAATAAGGATACATCTTCCGTAAGTGCCGTATCACCACCGACAATTGCTTTTAGTTTTTCCAGTTCTGGTAAGTACCCTACTGTTTTTATGACCTCATCAATAGGTTGTCTAATAATCTCACGAATATCAGTATCACCAAATGTTAGTTTTTTATGGTGATTTAGCACTGTTCCTTCACAGATAGGGCAGGTAATCATCTCTTTCGATTCTTTCATTTGCTCTTTAATAATTGATTTCGAAATAAATATATAGCGCCCAATGATTAAATTAAACCCTTCCCATGTCCTCGAAGCTTTCCCTGCTTTATCATAAAATGACTTTTCCCAATATCCATATAAAAATGTATGCTTTTCTGCTTCTGTCATCTCATTGTAGCTTTTGCTAATATCTTGACCAAGTTCATTCTTTATCTCATCAAATAGGAATTGCAATTTTGGATATTGATAATATTTTAATACCTCCATCTCGTCTGGATATAATAAGCCATCCCAGAATGGCACTGTTTTGTCTTGAATGACTAAATCAAAATCAAATTTTTCAATCTCACGACGACCAGAACAGCTTGGACAATGATTTTCTTGACTAAAGAAATCGAAACTTCTAGTATCTTTATTAGTCGGATGAGCAGCCAAAATATGGTTTATTAGTCCACCAATTTCATAAAGAAAACTATATTGACTATACAAGTGTCTTTCAAGGTCAATAGCGATAACAGGAGCGATTCTTTCAGATTCGTATTCACCATAAATCAAACGGGCCATTGATGATAAGCTTTTTAAGATACCACCCTTATAGACGTTTTCTGCATTTTTAAAATAGCCAATATGATTTTCTTTTAAGTAGTTAATGCCATTTTTTGAATCTAGTGTTGAAGAAATATGCAATGGAGCAACGCTATTAGTACTGTTATGTTGACTAAAATATTCATCATGACTGACAACATCAAGATGTTGAACAGGTTCCAGCTGTCTTTTACCAAAATCAACGATATAATCTGAGCTTTCTAACATATAGGCATTATGTTCAATCATCATAATGGAGACAGATTCATCTTGCAGAATGCCCCTTACACTATCAATGAATTGGTTTAATATATTTTGTGATAATCCTTTGGAAGGCTCATCAAAAATAAATAGGGTATGAGCTTTTTTTGAGTTTGAAAACAACTCAGAAACTAAATGAACACATTGAAATTCACCTGTCGACAAGGATTGTGTTTTTCTTTCCAATGTCAAATAACCGAGTCCCAGTTTGATCAGTAAACTTAAGCGTTTATGAGCGATGTCTTCCTTTGGAAGGTCATCAATAATATCTTCAATAGAGCGCTGAAAAATATCATCAATTTCGTCACTGTATCTGGTAAGTTTCTTTTTGATATCAAGAAATGTCGCAACGGTTGATCGGCTAGTAATAGATTGATTTCGATCTTGCCCTACCATGACAAGCTTATCTTTTGGATATCGATTCAGAAAATCCTTGGAGATACACTCATTTACAAGGGTCGATTTACCACATCCAGACTCACCGGTAAAGGTTACAAGTCTATTTTTCGGAATCTGAATTTCAGCCATTTGAATATTACGACAGTGAAGATCATGAAATTGATAGTATTCTGTTGACATTTCCTGATTTCGTTCCCAGAAAACAGGTTTTGGACGTGGTGATTCTGCAACAATTTTTCCGCCGTATTTACCACTGCCTGGCCCAAAGAACAATTGCTCATCAGCTGTGTCTAGCACCGTGTCAGAATGATCAATAAGCCAAATTTGATTCTTATAGCCTAATTGTTTAATCTGTTCTAAAATTTTCAATAGGGTTTCATGATCAAGACCAACTGAGATTTCATCAATTATAATAACGGTATTTTCACTGGTTGCCATGAATTCTGCCAAGTAAAGCCGTGTTAATTCTCCTCCTGACAATGTACCCATGATCCGATTTAATGTTAAGTAACCAATATTCATATGGATAATATTCCTAAGTATATGTTGTCTCTCTGCACTAATATTTAATTCCTCTGAAAGGGAATAAATTGCTTCAATACTTAAATTGTTGATATCGGAAATATTGTGTGGTTGATTTCGTAATTCTATCTTATATTGCTCAACTTCCGGATTATAACGCTTCCCTTCACACTGTTTACATTCGACATTTTTTGTAGTACCACGTCCTTTACATGCAGGACACCAGCCTAATACGTTATTAAAAGAAAAAACTTCTGGCGAAAGATGAAATTCATCTGCAAGCTTTTCACGAATCTCTTTAAAAACGCCCGTATGGGTGCCAATCGTTGAACGCGGATTAGAAGAAATCGATGATTTCCCTAGAAAAAGAACTAAAGGCATGTCTTCCATCTTGATGGCACTAAAATTCGTTTCCATAATATTAGAAAACAAATACTGATATTCAGCCTTAGGCAATAAGGAAACGAGACGCTTCTTGGATTCTTCACCAATGGTTTGACAAAACGTGGTTTTACCAGATCCGGACAAACCAGCAATTCCTAACGATTGATCTTCTGGTAAAACGGCATCTAAACGGTTAATATTGTTAGCAATTAATTGATTTATTTTCATCGGATATCCTCACCATTCTCTAAATTTAGTATTGCAATGTTAGCACAATTAACATGAATTTGCATTGTCTTTTATATCAATACTTGTATTAAAAAAGCAAACGGCTCAGTCTTATACCGAGCCGTTTGCTTTTTCCTATAAATTAGCTTAATACTAATAAAATTCAGCGGTTTGGTCTTACATTTCCTCTAATACCTTTTCAAACTTGCCGAACCAGTTAGTCCAGCCATACTTAGCTCCCGCGGCTGCCTGATCATTTGAGATTCCGGTTTGTTCGAGATGAAGGTTAACCTTTCCGTCCCCTAAATCCTGCAGCGTCCATGTTACCGTATGCTTCTCTCCGCTTTCCCAAGTATAGGACAACCGGTTTGGTGCGTCCACGATAAGCACTTCGCCCTCTATAATTCCATTCCACCATTCATTTGGCTCAGTTCGGAATTGAAATTTATGTCCAACGATTGGTTTAAAGTCATTTTCCATTATCCATTTTGAAAGAGTATCCGATTCTGTTAGTGCGTTCCACACTTTATTGATTGAACTTGTAAACTGAAAATCTAATGATAAATCTGCCATTATTTATTCCTCCGATAATAATTTTTTTAAAAGTACCGCTTTTTCCTTCCAAAATTTCTCATAAAAGGATACCCAATCTTTGATTTCCCTTAAGGGCGCTGCATTTAATCGATACCTTGTTTCTCTACCAACTTTTCGGTCAGCAACTAGACCAGCTTCTTTGAGGAGAGCCAAATGTTTAGAAACGGCTGTACGCCCCATTTGAAATTGAGCGGTTAATTCGTGAAGAGGTAACTCTTCTGCATCTGCCAACAAACGAAGCAATTTACGCCTAGTTGGATCGGCAACTGCTTCATAAACATCTCTATTTGTTCTTGTCCTGTTCAACCTAACTCTCCCCCTGATCTGCATGACTTAAAAGGGACACCAAGTAGTGTCCTATTCGTTATTCAGAATATAACACTATTTGGTGCCCTGTCAAATTTATTTTTTTCATTAAGTAACCATTCTATTCATTTGTCATGATATCCTTATTTTATTAGTCTCTTAAATTAATTTGGCCCATTACAAAAAGCCTTCTTCCTTTAAGAAAAGCGCCCTTTAAGTTAAAGATAGAAGGCGCAGTAAATACTCCTTTTTTATACACATAGAATGATTCTTAATGAAGGAAATAAAGAAATCGAATACAGTTAGTGCAGGGGTGATATTGTGTTAAAGTTTAAAAAAATTAATTTGGAAAAACACCGTGAAAAAGTTCTCAAATTTCGAAAGGATTCGTTTATTGTTAGTTTTGGTGATGCTTTTGGATTTGGAGAAGATGATGATTATCTTCGCTGGTTACAAGAGAATATAGTTGCATATCCAGAAGGTTTCATTTTAGTTGAAGAAGATGGAGAACTTATAGGACAACTTGAATTATCTATTCGGGAATACGAAGATAGGAACATTGGTTATATAAACCTGTATTATCTAATACCTAAAAAACGTGAAAATGGTATAGGACAGGTATTACATAAATATGCAAAACAGTTCTTTAAAAGCAATAATGTAAGTGAATATCACCTTAGAGTATCACCAACCAATTCCTCTGCAATGTGCTTTTACCGTATACTAGGAATGAAAGAAATAGGACCCGAAATTGATGGGAAAGTAATACGAATGAAGGGATACTTATAAGGATCTTATTAAGAACATTGTTCCTTTATTTAAAAGTAAACAATTTTATCAATTTTTAAAACGTAACAACATTCAGAGCATACAAATTTTATGCTATTATTTTCTTGTATAAAAAAACTTTTAAAGAAGGATGTGCCTTTACGGAAAATAACAAATCCGATACCACAAAAAGACAGGACCTCATCATCACCCGTGTCTTTGACGCACCAATTGAAGAAGTATGGAGAGCTTGGTCTGATCCCGATTACGTGATGAAATGGTGGGGACCAGATGGCTTAACTCACCACTTGCAGAGATTGATTTTCGCGAAAGCAAAGTATAACTTGTCTGTATGAGCTCCCCTGAATATGGAAATCAATATAGCAGCTGGCACTACAAAAAAATTGTCCACTTACAGCGAATCGAATACATTCACAATTTAGCAGACAAAACAGGAAAAAAAACAGCCCCCCTCACGATAGGCATGCCTCATGATTTTCCACAAGATCAACTTCATACAATAGAATTCAAAACTTTAAGCGAAAACAAGACAGAATGACCATTACAGAATATGACTGGTCTCTAGTTCAAATGATGGATATGTCAAAAATAGGCATGGAACAGTGTATCGATAAAATAGCAGCCATTTTTTCCAAATCTTAAATAAATATCAGTAAAGTTTAAATCACCATTTTTCTAGCAATATAGTATTCAATATAATCATGCTCATAAAAATGAATGAGGCGGGCGTGAGTTAAACCTATCTAGCACCTGTGCCTTATTATTTATAATCTTAAAGCTTCAACTTAGAAAATTAAGTAATATTACATTCCCCTCCTGTTTCGTAGTTCTTCTCAATAATTTCGAAATGGTGTTTTTCATGTATAGCTAGAAGCTGTATTGCCTGAATTAAATTTGGATACTTAGCTAATGGATCGAAAAACACAATGTGGCCAGCAATATCTTCATCTATACCTTTAACTAATGCTTTCAGTTCATTTGTCTCTTTCGACAGTAATTTTACCAAATCTCTTCCTTCCATAGAATTGCGAATATTTTTTTGGGGAACTAAAATCCAAGGAGCATTCATACCCTTGCCTTTTTTCTCTTTATATTCCGCATAAATATCATGTATTTCAGTTGGAAAAGGAGTATTTCTTCTTAATTTGGCATATGGTGTGAGAATGAATGAAAATTTAGTCGCAACTTTAAGCATTCTTAAAATCAAATACATGTGATATATATGTTCTCCGATCGACCATTTTCCATCTTCATTTCGATTCCATAGTTTCTCTTGTGACAGTGATTCTATTTTGGGCAGAAAGTGATTTCTTTGTTGATTTATTGTGAGGAAATGGTTTGATATGCTTTTAGATTTCATCTAGTAGAATCCTCCGTTTCATATAAAAATCTAAAATTTATACTTAAAAAAATTTCACCCAAAATAAGTTGAGTTATCACTATAAGTAAATTTTGTCCTTCTTGTTAATGATGCTCTTCTATAAAAACCTTTTAGATCATTTCACTTTTAAGATGACAAATAAAGCACTTAGACTGTGATATACTTCACCTATTTACTAGTAATCACTGAAAAGTGAAATATAATTAAAGTTAAAAAGTTATACATATATCATAAAAAATATGGTGTAAAAAAGTCAAAATTCATTCATAATAAAAAATATTTAAACATAATTCTTGCATACTCTATTAATATACCAACATTTTTAGGCATGAAATGTCGGCAATTAATCACATTTTTGTTCTAAAGTAACTGTTGAAAGGGAGTAATCCTATGGATTGGTTAGAAAGAATGAATAATGCATTGGACTACATTGAAGATCATCTAGATGAAGAAATAGACTATAAAAAGATTGCAAAAGCCGCTACTTGCTCTTGCTCTGAGTTTCATTTTTCAAGATTGTTTTCTTCTATCTCAAGTGTTTCACTTTCAGAATATATTTGACGAAGAAGATTAACACTCGCAGCCTTTGAAATTCAAAAAAGTAATATTCGGATCATCGATGTGGCAATTAAATATGGTTATGTTTCATCTGATACCTTCTAACGTGCTTTTTAAAAAATACATGGAATAACTCCCTCCAATGCTCGTAATAAAGGGGTACAATTAAAAGCTTATCCGAGGATGGCCTTTCAAATTTCTATTAAAGGAGATAGTGAGATGGAGTACAGAATCGAAAACCTTGATTTTGAATTAAAAATAGTAGGAAAAGGTACGCCTGTAAAAACCAATAAAGCATTTAAAACAATACCTACACTATGGAGTACTGCGAAAAAAGAAGGTTTCATGCAGAATCTTATTGATATGTCATGGGAAAACCCAAAATGCACACTTGAAAGCCTTTTGGGTGTTTGTGGGAAAGAAGCCGCAATAACAGATGAAGAGTTCTCCTACTTTATGGGGGTAAGATACGATGGAGAACCCCCAGCGGATATGGAGACACTTATTATTCCTCCAAGTACATGGGCAGTGTTCCCCAACATAGTAGATGCATGGGAACGTCTATATTCAAAGTGGGTACCAACCTCTAAGTATGAACTTGCAAATTTACCATGTATAGAATGTTATTACGGACCAAAACATAAACCAAGACATGAACTTTGGGTCCCAATTATCGCAAAATAAATTTTTACAAAGCTTAATCTCTCAAAGATTACCTTGAGAAATTGGGCTTTTTAGATTCGAGTTTCTTCAACACTTTAAATCCACAATAATAGAACAATTAAATATAGCTAAACTATTTAAATCTTCCTGTCTCCTAATTCTGTCCGCCATCTTGACAGAGGAGTAAGTTATTTTCAAAGGTTAAAGCTGCTATTATTTCAGTTTACTTCGGATTTATTACATAATAAGCGACTGCATCTTTATTAAGTTCTAAACCAATCTTCCTCCAAGTAGCACCATTATCCTGACTAATCAGCATTCCTGCGTCCTCTTCCGTAATAGAGTAACTTATTATTTCTGTCTAACTAGGTATCACACTTAAAGCAGTGATCAGACGAGCAAATTACATTTGCCAATAAGTAATTGTTTCAAAAATACCTAGAATAAGAATTATGACACCTGCTACTCGTTGTACCACTAAGCCAACCTTTCTTCCATTCTTTTTCATTAATTTTCCGCTTAATTCGAAATACCAAATAAGAAATATAGCTAAGATTAGAGGCAATGAAGTACCGAATGCAAAAATACTTGGAAGAATCACACCATATGAAACAGATAAAGACATTGGTATCAAAGTACCAAAAAACAAAATAAACATGGTTGGACAGAACCCTAATGTAAAGCTTACTCCCATTAGAAATGCGCCTAGATTGCCTTGTTTAGTCAATCTTTCTGGTATACTACCAAGAGAAAATGACTTATAAAATTTAATGATTCCAAGCATAAAAAGCCCAATTACTATTAATATAGGAC
>NZ_JBALMO010000014.1:3827-4709 GCF_036963345.1 Bacillus sp. JJ722 | reverse complement strand
TTCTTATCTTTCATAAGAAAAGCCAACTCATAAGTACATTCCACATATACTTACAAGTTAGCTTCTTATTACTTATTTACTCTCATCGATTTAATGACAACTTCTTCTGCAGGTTTTCCTTGTCTATCGACCTCTTCATTTGCAATCTCATCCACGACATCCATACCTTCAACCACCTGTCCGAAAACAGTATGCTTATTGTCTAGCCATGGGGTACCACCTTTTTCTTTATAAGCATCAGCGATGGCTTTTGGATATGCATCTTCAATGATTTGGTTATCCTCTACTTTTGGAGCTTGTACAATAAAGAATTGACTACCATTTGTATCCTCTCCTGAATTCGCCATTGATAGAGCCCCTCGAAAATGATAGAGTTTATCAGAAAACTCATCTTCAAAAGGTTTCTCCCAGATGCTTTCTCCTCCCATACCAGTTCCTTCAGGATCCCCACCTTGGATCATAAAGTCTTTCAATACACGATGGAATGTTAGTCCATCATAATAACCGTTTTGGGCATGTGTCACAAAATTCTCTACCGCTTTTGGAGCGTACTCAGGAAACAATTTTATTTTAATAGTGCCTTTTGTTGTTTCCATCGTTACAACTTTATCATTTGCTTGAGCTTCCATGAATTGTGGATAATTCTCTATTGACAAGTTTTCATTATCACTATTTTTAAAATTTACTTGTTCTTCTTTTGTTCCACACGCTGTTAACATGACAATTAGTAATAAACTTACATATAATAATTTTTTCATTATGTATCCTCCTTTTCAAAATGTACAATAAAAGAAACATCATACGCAAGCGTTTGTCTTTAGACCAAACGTTTTCGTTGAAACAATCCTTTGTCATTCTGTATCATTTTAATAAAGTGAAACT
>NZ_JBALMO010000014.1:0-3724 GCF_036963345.1 Bacillus sp. JJ722 | reverse complement strand
AGCGCCAGTTTGAACGGGAGAAATAGAAAGGGGCATTGCTATGAACGATAATGAATTCAAAATCGGTGATATTGTAACAGCATTTAATAAGACTGGAAAGTATATTGGAGAGATTACAGCTGTTCGAGAACAAGCTTATTTAGTAAGAATCCTTGCTGTATTAAAGCATCCAAAACAAGGTGATCTTCATAACCCTAACCAAGTTGATGTAGATTTTTTTCATGAACGAAAAGCATTGGCATTTCGTGAACAGACGAATGTTCCAACAAACATGGTAAGACCTTATAACGACGAGATTCCAAACTATAAAGATTCTTTACAAGTAGCGGTAGACACTATCAAACAAGAATTTGAATCAAAGGATACTCCATTCAGCAAAAAAAGCCTTGAAGCCATTCAAGAATTGGAGAAAGATTATTTTAAATGATACTAGAAAAGAACTTAAAGCATTAAGGACTAGAGCATATAAAAAAGCCAAATCGTTTTGATGATTTGGCTTTTTTATGCAAATTTATTTAAGACTTCTGACAAATCTATTAAATCTCCAATCTTTGTTGGTTCATGTTTTTCCATGTACTTTTTATCTTTATCTACGAGCTTGTATATATTATAAGTAGTTAGAGCATCATCCAAAGCTCTATGATGTTTCCCTACACCGTCTGTTCCGTACTCTTTCACAGCTTTCCATAGGCCTGTTTGATTTTGGTCTCCAAAGAAACGTTTGTATTCCATTGATAAGTCGACAAGTGCTCCTCTAAATGGAAATTTATTACCATTCGCTTGACAATTTTGGCGCAAAACCTTCATATCCATATTACCCCATGTTACAACTGTACTCTTCCCATTCTTTTCGAAAGAAGTTAATTTTTCAATTAATTCTTCAAATGCTACACCTTTATCCACTTTGCCTTGTTCAATTCCTAAAAAATTTTTACATCGTTTTGAAAGAATTGGAAAGCGATTTGGCTTAACAAATTCCGAATACTCGTTTATTATTTCGTTATTCTTTACCACAACAGCCCCTACTTCAATAATTTCCGGATAAAACCCTTCCATTTTCATCTTACCTTCAGGCATCGTAAATTCAAAATCTATGAATACATATTGATGATTTTGTTCCATACTTTCCCTCCTTTCACACAAATGTAGGTTCCCATATATGTGATATACAAAATTATAGCAGATTATTATAATGAATTTTCAATTTTTTCTTAATATGAATACAAAACTAAATTACCGTTTAAAAAATTCTCCATTTTGACCGAAATATTTAATGTATAACTAACAAACACAATTTAAACATTAAGGAAGTAACTGAATGAGAACTTTTATGGGCTATATAATCATCCTCTTCACCATTCCAATAATCGCCATACTTTTTAGTAATTTCTACAGTGAG
This sequence comes from Bacillus sp. JJ722, assembly GCF_036963345.1. Classification (NCBI taxonomy): domain Bacteria; kingdom Bacillati; phylum Bacillota; class Bacilli; order Caryophanales; family Bacillaceae; genus Bacillus; species Bacillus sp. JJ722. The sequence continues at coordinate 2,325 of NZ_JBALMO010000014.1, read as the reverse complement.
TGGTTGAAATACATACCCTTTCGTGAATATGTTGAGACAAATATAGCAATAGATGACATTTCGCTTCCAGAAATGAGCTATATTACTGCCAATGATGGCGAAGTCATCTCACAAATAACAAACAGCGAGAAAAGAATTAATCTTTCAAATGACGAAATTCCTCAACTCCTTAAAGATGCATTTGTCATAACTGAAGATCGTACCTTTTATGAGCATCAAGGAGCGGACTTTGCAGCGATTGGTCGAGCTATTGTTGTGAACGCAAAGCAAGATGATATTAAACAAGGTGGAAGCACGATCACACAACAATTAGCAAGAAATCTATATTTGAATCAGGACAAAACGTTTAACCGTAAATTAACCGAGCTTTTCTATTCATTTGAAATTGAAAAGAACTATACGAAAGACCAAATTCTTGAAATGTATATTAACGCTATATATTTTGGAAATGGTGCTTATGGAATTGAAGCTGCTGCTCAAACCTATTTTAATAAATCCACAAAACAATTGAGCGAAGGTGAGTTATTATTCCTTGCTGCTATTCCAAATAACCCGAGCATGTACAATCCGTTAAAGCATTTTAGTAAAACAAAAGAACGACAGGAACGAATAATTGATCAGCTAGTCCAACATAACAAGTTATTACTAGATGAAGCTCAGACTATAAAGCAACAACCATTGACGTTGAAACAAGGTAAAACAATTGATCGCTATCCCGATTATGTGACCTATGTTGAAAAAGAAATTCGAGAGCTTGTTGCTGAGCAGGAAGGCTACAGTAAAAACTTAAATAGTCGTAATGAAGCGATTCGAAATGAAACTGAGAAAATGCTTGATAAAAAAGTTAAAGAATTACTAGAATCGGGAGTAACGATTCACACTTCTTTAAATCAGCAACTACAGAAGCAAGTACAACAATCCATGAAAAATTATATTCCTTATCAAGATATAGAAAGTTCTGTAGTAGTTATACAGCATCATACGCATGAGCTTGTCTCTTTGACTGGGGCAAAAGATTATAAAAAATATTCTTTTCATCGCGCTTATCAAAGCTTCCGCCAACCAGGCTCTGCAATTAAACCATTGCTTGTATACGGACCATATATTGATACGACAGGAGCATCCTTATATGAAAAAGTAGACGGTTCATCCTTTTGTAAAGATGGCTATTGTCCTGGAAATGCTGGTAATGGTAGTTATGGTAATGTTTCTTTAAAGCAAGCTTTTTCACGTTCCTACAACACTCCTGCACTGCGACTATTTGATCGAAATGGAATTAAAAACAGCTTTGCTTATTTAGAGAAATTTGACTTTCAAAAGATAGTAGAGAGCGATTATCGACTTCCAGCTGCAATTGGCGGTTTTACGTACGGTATGAGTCCTTTAGAACTAACAGCCGCTTATACGTCTTTCAATGATGGCTTCTATCAAAAACCAAAAGCCATACAAAAAATAACCGATCAAGAAGGAAACATACTTTACCAATGGGAGGATAAACCCGTGAGAGTATGGAAAACAAGTACTGTAAAAAAAATGAGAGAGCTTCTAAGTTCAGTTATAAAAGAAGGAACAGCTAGACAGGCTAATTATCCAACCTCTGGTTATTTAGGAGGAAAAACCGGCACTACTAACAACACGAAAGATTTGTGGTTTGTAGGTTTAGATGATTCTTATACAACTGGGGTATGGGTTGGGAAAGACCAACCTGAAAATATTGAATATACTTCCTCACCACACATAAAAATCTGGAGAAGCGTAATGATGAATCTGTAAGACACAAACACTTACATTATTTCTATGAATCATTGGGAGGCGTCCAGCTCCCGCTTAAACATCTTTGCTTATACTTTCGTTTTGAAGTAGGAGTCTTAGCGCCAGTTAAATAAGATTCACAAAAAGAAAAATTAAAAAAGCTACTTGAATTGGCGTTATATTCACCCAGTCAAGTAGCTTTTCTTTTTCTACGTCCAGCTCCGAGCGCCCAACGCCTTTGATCCTAAATCGGTAGACTAGCGAGTAAGCTATTATATAATTTAAGGACCGAATAGCCAACTGCTGTTAATAAGCAGCCCCATACAAATGTATGGAAGAAAATCAATCCGATTAAACCAGCAGACGATAAATATGCACTAGCTTTATAAACAAAGTAGATGAACGCAATCATAGATGTTATAAAGAAAACTAATGTTATAGCCGCAAAGGAAACATTACAAAATATAGATACACCGCCACCAATGAGATAAATAATGGATCCGATTTGAACACTTTTCAAACTATCTCCAATGACTTCTTTCGAAAATAACAATAATGATATTTGTATAATTG
>NZ_JBALMO010000013.1:0-38749 GCF_036963345.1 Bacillus sp. JJ722 | reverse complement strand
GAATCGCTTATCAGCTCTTCGTGTATCCTTTATCTCAGTCGGAGAGCTCCAGTCCATACGGAGCAAAACGGTCGCTTCCGCTTTTCTTTAAAGGTTTACTTACATAATAGTTGGTGAAGGGATTAAAGTAGATATAATATTGGATATAACTTTATACAAGAGATGATGTTCTTGCTATTTTCTTGGAGTTTTGTTCTTTTATAGAATGCCTTTTAAAAAACGCCACGTTCAAAAAAGAGATATGGTAAAATAGGACAAGAACTTTTTAAGAACGCAAAGTAGGTGGATTGTTGTGAAGTTAATGGAGAAAGCACCGGCTAAAATAAACCTTGCTCTTGATGTGCTGTATAAAAGACCAGATCAGTATCACGAAGTAGAAATGATAATGACTACTGTCGACCTTGCTGATCGTATAGAGTTGGAAGAAAAGAAAGTAGATGAAATTAAAATCTTTTCACATAATCGCTATGTGCCAGATGACGAAAGAAATTTGGCTTATCAAGCGGCATCATTACTGAAAAGACGTTATCATATAAAACAGGGCGTTAATATTACCATTGAGAAGAATATTCCTGTCGCTGCTGGATTGGCTGGAGGAAGCAGTGATGCAGCTGCTACATTGAGAGGATTGAATAAACTTTGGCAATTAGGTTTAAGCTTAGATGAATTAGCTGAAATCGGCTCTGAAATTGGTTCAGATGTTTCTTTTTGTGTTTACGGAGGAACGGCTCTTGCAACTGGAAGAGGGGAAAAGATTAAGCACTTAACAAGTCCTCCGAAATGCTGGGTTGTTCTTGCAAAACCAGTAATGGGAGTTTCGACTGCTGATATATATAAACGACTAGATGTAGCAGAAGTGAACCATCCGAACATTGAAGGGATGGTAGACGCAATAGCTAAAAACGATTATCAAATGGTATGCGATCATGTTGGGAACGTACTTGAACAAGTGACCCTTTCGTTATATCCAGAGGTATCAAATATTAAGAAGCAAATGAAAAAATTTGGTGCGGACGCAGTATTAATGAGCGGTAGTGGACCGACGGTATTTGGGTTAGTAGAGTATGATTCAAGAATGCATAGAGTATATAATGGGTTGCGTGGTTTCTGTGAACAAGTACATGCAGTAAGATTGTTAGGAGAGCCATCTACTCTTGAATAAACACGTATATTAAGTTAATATAATTATAAAAATATTCGGATTTTAAGGAGGGTTGACGTTGAAATTTCGTAGAAGTGAACGACTTGTAGATATGACAAACTATTTATTAGAAAATCCAAGTCAGCTTGTCCCACTTACTTTTTTTGCAGAAAGATATGGTTCTGCTAAGTCTTCTATTAGTGAAGATTTAACGATTATAAAAGAAACGTTTGAACAACGTGGTATAGGATTATTAGTTACTGTTCCAGGCGCAGCTGGGGGAGTTAAATATATTGTACGAGCTAATAAGGAAGAAGCAGCACAAATTATTGGCAAAATGTGCGATATTATGGAAAAACCGGATCGTCTTTTACCAGGTGGTTATTTATATATGAACGATATTCTAGGTAATCCACAGATTATGGATAAAGTAGGTCGGTTAATTGCTTCTGCTTATGCAGATAAGCAAGTGGATGTCATTATGACAATGGCTACAAAAGGGATTCCAATCGCGTATGCTGTAGCAAGTCATTTAAATGTTCCTGTGGTTATTGTACGTCGTGACAATAAAGTAACGGAAGGTCCAACTGTTAGCATTAATTATATTTCTGGCTCATCAAAACGTATTCAAACGATGTTGTTATCAAAGCGAAGCTTAGACGTAGGATCAAAAGTGCTGGTTGTTGATGATTTCATGAAAGCAGGAGGCACATTAAATGGCATGATCAGCTTATTGGAAGAGTTTGATGCTACTGTATCAGGGGTAGCGGTCTTAATTGAATCTGAGGATACAGAAGAGCGCTTAGTAGACAATTATCTTTCATTATTAAAGCTAGCTGAAGTAGATGTTAAAGAAAAAAAGATACACATAACGCAAGGAAATTACTTTAACATGACGAAATAAATGGATAAGGGAGGAATTTTTATGAAAGTTGTATTTACACCAGACGCTCCAGCAGCAATTGGTCCATATTCTCAAGGAATTGTAGTGAATAATATGTTCTATAGCTCTGGGCAAATACCATTAACTGCCGAGGGGAATTTAATAGAAGGCGGCATCCAAGAGCAGACGCATCAAGTATTTAAGAATTTACAAGCAGTTTTACAAGCAGCTAACGCTTCGTTGGAGACTGTTGTGAAAGCAACAGTCTTCATTAAAAACATGGATGATTTTGCTGCGATTAATGAAGTATATGGTCAATACTTTGTTGAACATAAGCCAGCCAGATCATGCGTAGAAGTAGCACGCTTGCCTAAAGATGTGCTATTAGAAATTGAAGTTATTGCACTTGTTAAATAAAGTAATTATGTAACACTAAAAAAGGTGAGTAATTAAAAGCGTAAAACTCACCTTTTTTATGAACCATATAAGATTCTATAAAACCCTAGTGTTTACTGCCTATTTCATTCCTTTATTTATAAAATTGAAAAAATATTGAAAATTTTTTAAAGTTTAGGAGGATTATGAATATTTTTGTTGAATTTAATTTAGCATAAGTTTTTATTAATTGAAGGTGGTGAACACGATGGAAGTAACTGACGTAAGATTACGCCGCGTTAACACGGATGGTCGAATGAGAGCAATCGCATCCATTACTCTGGATAATGAGTTTGTTATTCATGATATTCGTGTGATTGATGGTAATAATGGTTTATTTGTAGCGATGCCGAGCAAACGAACTCCAGACGGAGAATTCCGTGATATTGCTCACCCAATTAATTCATCCACTCGAGGAAAAATTCAGGATGCGGTTTTAACAGAGTATCATCGTCTTGGTGAGGTTGAGGGGTTAGAAGAAGTGGAGTTAGAAGAAGCAGGCGCTTAATTCAAATCAATTAACCAGACAAGCAACAAGAGCACTTACTTCTTAAGTAAGGCTCTTTTTTCTGTGCTGAAAAATATTTTTACTTGATTCGAGCAGAACGATTAGTTTCCTTTAATTCATGGGGTATGGACGGAAATCCCACGCTCAGTGTTTCACTTTATACAAAATGGAATAAATTTGGTACTATAAATTAGAATTGTATTATTAAATAATTTTTATATATAGCGAACTAATTGTTTCTTCTTACAGTGAATATCTTCCAAAACAGTACAAATTTAAGACGATTGTTGAAAAGGTTAGTCATTTGAGATATATTTTATAAGGATATTGATGAAAGTAATCTATAAAAATGCACGGAATAGATAATACACAATGTAGGGAGGAACGTCATGAGTAATCGTTTTGCAATCGTTTTAGCAGCAGGACAAGGAACTAGAATGAAGTCAAAACTATATAAGGTTCTTCATTCTGTTTGTGGTAAACCTATGGTTCAACATGTATTGGACCAAGTTTCAGCTCTAAATGTAAAGGAAACAGTTACAATTGTAGGTCATGGAGCGGAAAAAGTTCAGGCTCAATTAGGAGATAAATGTAGTTTTGCACTTCAAAGTGAGCAATTAGGAACGGCGCATGCTGTAATGCAAGCTGAAGCATTATTGCAAGGAAAGCAAGGCACGACATTTGTTATCTGTGGGGATACTCCTTTAATTAAAGCGGAAACAATGGAAGCTTTAATTAAGCAGCATGAAGCACAAGGAGCAAAAGCATCTGTATTAACCGCTTACTTAGAAGATCCTACTGGTTACGGTAGAATTATTCGTAATAAAGATGGATTTGTTGAGAAGATTGTTGAACATAAAGATGCTACAGAAGCAGAGAAGCAAGTTACAGAGATTAATACTGGTACGTATTGTTTCGATAATCAAGCATTATTCGATGCTCTTAAAAAAGTATCTAATGATAATGTTCAAGGTGAATATTACCTACCAGATGTTATCGAAATATTAAAATCTGAAGGCGAAACTGTGACCGCTTATCAGACGGATGATTTTGAAGAGACATTAGGTGTAAATGACCGAATCGCTTTAGCTGAAGCTGAAAAGGTTATGAGAAAGCGTATTAATATTGAACACATGAGAAATGGCGTTACTTTAATTGATCCAGAGCAAACATATATTGAAGCTGATGTAACGATTGGTCCAGATACAATTATTTATCCTGGAACAACCATCAAGTCAGGTACTGCTATTGGAAGCGATTGTGAAATAGGTCCCAATACGGAAATAGCAGAATGTGAAATTGGTGATTTTACAGTTATTCGCCAATCTGTAGCGCATAATAGTAGTATTGGATCTCATGTAAATATTGGACCTTTTGCTCACATTCGACCGCAGTCTCAAATTGCGGATGAAGTGAAAATCGGTAATTTTGTGGAAATTAAAAAATCTATCTTCGGTAATGGAAGCAAAGCGTCGCACTTAAGCTATATTGGAGATGCTGAAGTGGGTAGTAATGTAAACGTAGGATGCGGCTCAATTACTGTAAATTATGATGGTAAAAATAAATTTTTGACAAAGATTGGCGACGACGTATTCGTTGGTTGTAATTCTAATTTAGTTGCACCAGTATCAATTGGAGATGGAGCTTATATTGCTGCTGGATCAACGATTACGGAAGATGTCCCAGGCGAGTCTCTTGCTATTGCTCGAGCACGACAAGTGAATAAAGAGGATTATGTAAATAAATTAAATATTAATAAATAACCAATGGAGGTTCACCATGTCAAATCAGTATCTTGATCCGAATTTAAAAGTGTTCTCACTTAATTCAAATCGCGGATTAGCAGAGGAAATTGCAAAAGTAATTGGAGTAGAATTAGGGAAGTGTTCTGTAACGCACTTTAGTGATGGAGAAATTCAAATTAATATCGAAGAAAGTATTCGTGGTTGCGATGTATTTATCATTCAATCTACAAGCCAACCAGTTAACGAAAACTTAATGGAACTATTGATTTTAATCGATGCATTAAAACGTGCATCTGCTAAAACGATTAATGTCGTTATTCCATACTACGGTTATGCACGTCAAGATCGTAAAGCGCGTGCTCGTGAGCCAATTACAGCTAAATTAGTTGCTAACCTAATTGAAACAGCTGGTGCACATCGCGTTATTTCTTTAGATCTTCATGCACCACAAATTCAAGGTTTCTTCGATATTCCGATTGATCATTTAATGGGTGTTCCAATTCTATCGGATTACTTTGAAAAGAAAAATTTAAACGATATCGTTATCGTTTCTCCTGATCATGGTGGAGTAACTCGAGCTCGTAAAATGGCAGATCGCTTAAAAGCTCCAATTGCGATTATCGACAAGCGTCGTCCAAGACCAAACGTAGCTGAAGTTATGAATATTGTAGGTAATATTGAAGGCAAAACAGCTATTCTAATCGATGATATTATCGATACAGCGGGAACAATTACACTAGCTGCAAATGCATTAGTGGAAAATGGTGCTGCTGAAGTATATGCTTGCTGTACGCATCCAGTTCTTTCTGGCCCAGCAATTGAACGTATCCAAAATTCTCAAATTAAAGAATTAGTAGTTACTAACTCTATAGCACTTCCAGAAGAAAAGAAAATTGACAAAGTGGTTGAACTTTCTGTAGCTCCATTACTTGCAGAATCCATTATTCGTGTTTATGAAGATCAATCTGTGAGTGTATTATTTGATTGATTATAATTTAAATAAAGCGGCTTTCCATACGATATGGAAGCCGCTTTTTTTGCGTATTTAAATAGCTAGAAAAGAATACGGGTGGACATTAGATGTTTATTCTTATTTTGTTAGGGAATGTGATAAATATAGGTTTATTTATACTAAAAAGGGATGGTGTTAATAAATTATGGGAAGTACATTGCTTGCAAAGGAAAGGAAAGAGTTTACAAAATCTAAGCTACATGGAATGAGACTACAAGGTGACATACCTGCTGTTATCTATGGAGGAAAGATTGAAAGTACACCAATCGCAGTCAGTGTCAAAAGTTTGAAGAAAACAATTTCTGATGTAGGAAAGAATGGAATTATTCAATTGAAGCTGAACGGCCAACAAGAAAATGTCATGATGAAGGAATATCAGTATGATTCACTAAAAAATGAATACATACATGTTGATTTTCTTGCTGTTAATTTATCTGAGGATGTTACTAGTAATGTTCAACTAAAATTGGTGGGTACTCCGAAGGGTGTTAAAGAAGGAGGTACTTTGCAACAAGCTTTATATGAAGTGGCAGTTACAGCAAAACCAAAAGATCTTCCAGAAAGTATTGAAGTAAATGTGACTGACTTACAGATTGGTGAAACACTTACGATTGGAAATATTAAAAGTAATGCTTCTATTGAAATAAATCATGAGGAAGATGAAGTGATTGCATCTGTTTTAGCACCAAAACTAGAAGCGGAAGAAGAGGCTACAGAATCTGTAGACGAGTAAAGCGTAAGGGTATAGAAGTGATTACAGCAAGAAACTGAATAATCATGTTATAATAGTAAAGACGTGGCTATAAAGCTACGTCTTTATTGCAGTTTATTTGTCAAATTTCTTTTAAGAAGAGGAAATTCATCTTTTTTAGGGAATACATATAGAATATAAAAATTTATTATTGAATAATAATAGAACTTAATTAAGTAAAGTAAAAGCATTAGTTAAGTTCCACATCGAGCTAGACATAAAAAAAGAAACGTCATTGTTGGAGTTGAAACATCTTAATGAAATTAATAATAGGTTTAGGGAATCCTGGTAAAGAATATGAGAAGACAAGGCATAATATAGGATTTGAAGTAATAGATGCTCTTGCAAATCAGTGGAATATTCCATTGAACCAAGCAAAACATAAAGGTCTTTATGGTGTTGGCTATGCAGATGGAACAAAAGTAATCCTGCTTAAACCAATGACATATATGAATTTATCAGGTGAAAGTATAAAGGCTGTAATGGACTATTTTAAAGTGGATTTAGATGACATTGTTGTCTTCTATGATGATTTAGATTTAGAAGTAGGTAAACTTCGACTGCGCCAAAAAGGTGGAGCGGGCGGTCATAATGGGATCAAGTCAATGATTGCCCATTTAGGCACACAGGAATTCAATCGAGTACGTATCGGGATTGGGCGTCCGCATGGAGCGATGCCTGTTACTAACCACGTATTAGGAAGATTTCAAGAAGAAGAGTGGGCTATCATGCAAGATGTGATCAAGTCTTGTAGTAAAGCATGTGATGATTTTTTACAAAAACCGTTCTTACAAGTAATGAATGAGCATAATTAAAAGTAATAACGATTGTTAAATTTTATCTTGAACCGGTGAATAAATACCCTCCCATTTTGTTCATACTAGCAGTAAATGGATAAAAGGGGCTAATAGCATGAGCTTATATTATACATGTAGGCATTGTGGTGTCTGTCTGGGTATGTTGCCTAAACATGAGGTAAAAATAGAACAACTTGGCTTTGAACTATTGAATTCACAAGAATATCAAGAAATTATTATGACAGATCCTCTTGGAAATATTCATGTCACCATTGTTTGTGATGATTGTGAATCAGCTTTAAAGTCTAATCCAAATCTTCATGCAGTGGATTATATTATTCAATAGAAATTAGCTTTGGAATTTTCCAAAGCATTTTTCCGTTTGTTTTATTACAAAACTAGTGAATAGTCCTATTTATGTTAGGACGCAAAAATATGAAAAGAGTAAAAGTTAAATATGATGGCTTTTAGAGGGGGAATTCGATATGAACGCGCTTAACCAAATATTTATGCAAAATGAAGATATACAATCAATCTTAACTGGTGTAGATGAAGGTCTTCATGAGCAGTTGGTAGCTGGATTATCTGGTTCTTCGCGAGCAATGTTAATATCTTCTGTTTATCGACAAACGAATCGATCAATCTTGGTGGTTACATATAATCTCTTACAAGCACAGAAATTGTATGAAGATTTATCGAATTTCGTTTCAGAAGAAGATTTGTTTATTTATCCTGCTAATGAACTGATTGCAGCGGAACTGAGTATAGCGAGTCCAGAGTTAAGAGCACAGCGTATAGAAGTTTTGAACCATTGGTCTCAAAATCAAAGCGGAATCGTCATTGTACCAATGGGTGGCTTCCGTAAGCTTCTACCTCCGAAACAACTATGGAGAAAGTATCAAGTAACTTTCACTGTAGGTAATGAAATCGATTTAGAAGCAACGTTAAAACAATTTGTTGTAATGGGTTATCATCGAGCAGATATGGTATCTTCCCCTGGAGAATTTAGTGTGCGTGGGGGCATCATAGATATTTACCCGCTAACAGAAAGCAAGCCAATTCGAATCGAATTGTTTGATACAGAAGTAGATTCTATTCGAACTTTTTCTATTGAAGATCAAAAATCGCTTGAAAAAGTTAACACTGTTCAAATTGGACCTGCAACAGAACTATTACTGGAACAGGAAAATGTTGAGCGAATGGCTAACTTATTAGAAGATGGCCTCAAAACGAGCTTGAAGAAAATCAAAAATGAAAAAACAAAGAATCTATTATTACAAAATGTTAGTTTTGAATTAAATCAATTAAGAACAAATATCAAGCTAGATGAAATTTTTAAATATATCAGTTTGGCTTACGATCAGCCAACTAGTTTACTAGACTATTTACCGACTAACGGTTTGGTAATCCTTGATGAAATCAGCCGAATACAAGAAATAGCAACAACACTTGAGAAGGAAGAATTAGAGTGGTTTACGAATCTCCTAAGTGAAGGAGAGATTATACATGACGTTCAATTGTCATTTAGCTTTCAGCAGCTTATTTCATCATCCACTCAAAAATTAATTTATTTATCTTTGTTTCTTCGACATGTTCCACATACCAATCCACAAAACATCATTAATGTAACGTGTAAACAAATGCAAAATTTTCACGGGCAAATGAATGTATTTAAGTCTGAGATTGAACGTTGGAAGAAGAGTAAATACTCCGTAGTTATTTTAGGACCAACACAAGAACGAATGGCGAAACTACGCAGAGTATTGGATGATTATGAAGTAGAAGCCGCAGAGCTGACTGAATCTAGTTCCATTTTAAATGGTAAAGTGCAGATTGCTAGAGGGAATTTGCATACTGGTTTTGAATTGCCGATGCAAAAGCTCGCTGTAATTACAGAACAAGAGCTGTTTAACAAAAAAACAAAGCGATCAACTAAACGTCAAAAGTTATCAAATGCTGAACGTATTAAGAGTTATTCAGAGTTAAAGATCGGTGATTATGTCGTTCACGTAAATCATGGGATCGGTAAATATTTAGGTATCGAAACACTTGATATTAAGGGTGTGCATAAAGATTACTTAAATATTCGTTATCAAGGTTCAGATCAATTGTATGTTCCTGTAGAGCAAATTGAACTCATTCAGAAATATGTAGCTTCTGAAGGAAAAGAACCGAAATTATATAAGCTGGGCGGAAACGACTGGAAGCGTGTGAAGAGTAAAGTTAAATCTTCTGTAGAAGATATTGCTGATGATTTAATTAAGATTCATGCTGAGCGTGAAGCAACGAAGGGTTATGCGTTCTCTCCAGATGGTGATATGCAGCGAGAGTTTGAATCGGCGTTTGCTTATAATGAAACAGAAGATCAAATTCGATCTATTAATGAAATTAAACTTGATATGCAACGTGAGCGACCAATGGATCGTCTTCTTTGCGGTGATGTTGGTTATGGTAAAACAGAAGTTGCAATTCGTGCAGCATTTAAAGCGATTGCAGACGGTAAGCAAGTAGCATTCTTAGTACCAACAACGATTCTAGCTCAACAGCATTTCGATACAATTCGTGAAAGGTTTCAAGATTTTCCAATTACAATTGGTTTATTGAATCGCTTCAGAACAAGAAAGCAGCAAACGGAGACATTGAAAGGCGTTAAGGCAGGTACGGTTGATATTGTAGTAGGTACACACCGAATATTATCGAAAGACGTTCAATATCATGATTTAGGGTTACTAATTATTGATGAAGAACAACGCTTTGGAGTAACTCATAAAGAGAAAATTAAGCAATTAAAAGCGAATATAGATGTATTAACATTAACTGCTACACCTATACCAAGAACACTGCATATGTCAATGCTAGGAGTAAGAGACCTTTCAGTTATTGAAACGCCACCAGAGAATCGTTTTCCGGTACAAACTTATGTTATGGAATACAATGGCGTTCTTGTAAGAGAAGCTATTGAACGAGAACTTGCTCGCGAGGGGCAGGTTTACTTCCTATATAACAGGGTAGAAGATATAGCAAGAAAATCAGAAGAAATTTCCATTTTGGTGCCGGATGCACGTGTTGTATATGCTCATGGTCGTATGTCAGAGCAAGAATTAGAAACAGTGATGATTGGTTTTCTTGAAGGTGAATATGATGTATTAGTGAGTACGACGATTATTGAGACGGGTGTTGATATTCCAAATGTGAATACACTTATTGTGCATGATGCAGATAAAATGGGACTTTCTCAGTTGTATCAGCTACGTGGACGAGTTGGACGTTCTAACCGAGTAGCTTATGCATACTTCACATATCGAAAAGATAAGGTATTAACTGAAGTAGCTGAAAAACGTCTGCAAGCAATTAAGGAATTTACAGAGTTAGGTTCAGGCTTCAAGATTGCCATGCGTGATTTATCTATTCGTGGAGCTGGGAACTTACTAGGAGCTGAACAACACGGATTTATTGATTCTGTTGGATTTGATTTGTATTCACAAATGTTGAAAGAAGCTATTGAGCACCGAATGACTGATCAACCTATTGAAGAGAAGCACCAAGTTGAAATAGATATTCAAGTAGATGCATATATACCTGATAATTATATTGCTGATGGTAACCAAAAAATCGAAATGTATAAAAAATTCCGTGGTGTTACAACGTTAGAAGAAATCGAAGAATTAAAAGAAGAAATGACGGACCGCTTTGGAGACTACCCAGTAGAAGTGGAGTACTTATTTGGAATTGCTTATATCAAGGTATACTCTATGAATGCGTATGTCGAATCCATAAAACAACAGAAACAAGAAGTAGTGATTTTAATATCGGAAAGTGCAAGTGGTGATATTGATGGTTCGAAAGTATTCCAATTAACAAGCCAAATCGAAAGAAGAGTAGGTCTAGGCATGGAAGGAAAACGACTAAAAATCATATTGCCAATTAAAGGCGCTGAAACAGCAGAATGGATGAATAAGCTAGAAAATCTGGTGAATGGTCTTAAAGATGTAAAAAAAGATAAAGTCAACCAATAATAATAAATTTTGGTTGCAGTCCGAACAATTTCGTGTTGAAATATAAATAGGGGAAATATAGTAAGAAAATGTTTTCTGGATGAATAGAACTTGGCGTATAAAAAAATACTAAGTTCAATAAGGTTATGGGAAATGTTGAAAGTTCAAAGTATCATAACTAATACCAAAAAGAGGAAAGTGAGGCAACATTTGATGAAAGCAACTGGAATCGTTCGTCGTATAGATGATTTAGGACGAGTAGTTATCCCTAAAGAAATTCGTAGAACTCTTCGTATTCGTGAAGGGGATCCGCTTGAAATCTTCGTTGATCGTGATGGAGAAGTTATTTTGAAAAAGTATTCTCCAATTAGTGAATTGGGTGATTTCGCAAAAGAATACGCTGAAGCTTTATTTGATAGCCTAGGGAATCCTGTATTAATTTGTGATAGAGATACATATATCACTGTAGCAGGAGGATCTAAAAAGGATTATTTAAACCGTAGTATTAGCGACTTAGTTGAAAGTACAATGGAAGATCGTAATCCAACTTTGGAAACACAAAAAACACAAATCTCTTTAGTTGATGGATTCACTGAAGATATTCAATCTTATACGATTGCTCCTATCGTAGCGAATGGAGATCCAATCGGTGCAGTTATTATTTTTTCTAAAGAAGGTACTCTTGGCGAAGTAGAACAAAAAGCAGTTGAAACAGCTGCAGGATTCTTGGCTCGTCAAATGGAATCTTAAAATAAACGGATGTACAAAAAGATGGGTAGCATATGCTGCCCTTTTTTTGTATAGAAAAAATCAGCTATATGGCTGTATACAGGAGAAAAAAGCTTATATGCTATAATACAAACTGGAAGTGTTCATTCGAAGGAAAGGAGTGAAGAACCAATTAAACGTAATACCGACCTTTCCAAAAAGTTCATTCAAGGTGCATTTATATTAACGCTATCCTCCATAGTGATTAAATTATTAAGCGCTGTTTACCGCGTTCCATATCAAAATATTGTTGGAGACGTAGGGTTTTATATATATCAGCAAGTATATCCGTTTTACGCATTCGTACTTGTTCTTTCAACATATGGTTTTCCGGTGATTATTTCTAAACTATTAGCAGAAACCAAAGAAGAAAAAACATATACGCGCACGGAAATTATCTTTACTTCGTGGGTTTCCTTATCAATTATTAGCCTTGTGATGTTTAGTGCTTTATTCTTTGGAGCAAGTTTTCTTGCAAATATGATGAATGATCCAATGCTAATAAAATCAATAAAAATGATTTCATTTTCTTTTCTGTTTTTACCTTTTATATCTATTATTAAAGGGATTTTCCAGAGCGATGGAGAAATGATGCCTACGGCTGTGGCACAAGTTGCGGAGCAGGCGGTTCGTGTTGGCTTTATCTTAGTTTTTTCTATTATTTTCTATTATTATGGTTTGTCTTTATACGAAGTAGCGGAATGGGCATTTATCGGTTCTGTTTTAGGTAGTGCTGTCAGTGGACTTATTTTATTGATTTTTTATTGGAGAATGAAAAGGAAACAAATAATAACAATCGATAGTCTTAATATGAAAAAAAGTTTAATTCCTCTTTCACGTCAAATAATAGGACAAGGAATAATCTTCGGTATTAGTAGCTTAATTCTAGTATTTATCCAATTCATGGACGCGCTTGTTTTATATCCTTTACTAACGGATTCGGGAATGGAAATGACCGATGCTAAGCAATGGAAAGGTGTTTATGATCGTGGGCAACCTTTATTACAATTAGGTACAACCGCGACGATAGCGCTATCGTTAACAATTGTCCCGTTGATTTCAAAGTTTAAACAACAACAAGAGACGCAGCTCGTAAGAAAGTATACAGAGCTGTCTTATAGACTTAGTATTATGCTTGGAATGGCAGCGACTGTCGGCTTATTTTGGATTATAGAACCCGTTAATATTATGTTATTTACAAATGCAAAAGGTAGCGAAGCATTAGGTGTATTAAGCTTGTCGATTCTGTTTTGCTCATTTTTAATGACAGGTATGTTTGTGCTTCAAAGCTTAGGTTACTCGATGATTGCGATAGCAATTATTGTGATTGGGTTACTTGTTAAATTTGTACTCATGATTATGTTAGTTCCTAAAGCATTCATTATGGGGGCTGCTTTTTCAACAACAGCGGCATTTATGGTTATGGCATGTATCTTATTCGTATACATGAGAAGAATCTTTAAAAAGCCTATTATTGAGAATCGAACTTTCATACTAACCTTATTTGCTTCATTATGTATGTCTATCATACTTTTTGTCGAAAGGGAATTGTTTGGTATGCTTAGCGCACACTTTGCAACTAATAGGTTATTTACTGCTTGTGAAGTGTTGATAGAAGTCTTTTCTGGAGCACTTGTATATTTGTGTGTGATTATACGAATGGGCTTATTTACATTTGAAGAATTAGCGCTTTTACCTTTTGGAAGTAAAATGGCTAGATTTTTGCCAAAGAACAAAAAATTATAGATTGAAAAATGGGAGTATAACGATGAGTAATAAAATAACAATTATGGGCTTAGGTGCTGGTGATCTTGATCAGCTTCCTTATGGCATATATAAGAAATTAAAAACAACTGAAAAAATCTATACAAGAACGATGGATCATCCCGTTATTAATGAGCTCCAACAAGAAGGGGTAGAGTTCGAAAGCTTCGATTCTGTGTATGAGAAATATGACACGTTCAAGGAAGTTTACGAAGAGATATCGGATACAATTGTACGTTTAGCAAAAAGCTCAGATGTGGTATATACAGTACCGGGGCATCCAATGGTTGCGGAGATGACGGTACAGCTCTTATTAGAGAAAACGGAGAAACAAAATATCGAATTAATTATTGAAGGTGGACAGAGCTTTCTAGATGCTCTTTTTCAAGCTGTTAAAATCGATCCAATTGATGGATTCCAACTATTAGATGGAACAGCTTTGATGAGAGAGTCTTTGCAAATGAAGCAGCATATTATTATCGGACAAGTATATGATGGCTTTATTGCTTCAGAAGTAAAATTAACATTGATGGAGAAATTTCCGGACGATTATGAAGTAGCACTAGTTACAGCAGCTGGAAGTTCAGCGGAAGATGTAACATGGCTACCATTATATGAATTAGATCGACAAGCGAAATTGAGTAACTTAACTTCAGTATATGTGCCCCCTGTAACGAATGAGGAATTGTTACAGAAGGAATTCTTTAAACTTCGTAGCATTATAGCTGAGCTGAGAGGTCCGAACGGCTGTCCTTGGGATCAAAAGCAAACACATGAAAGTTTGAAGAAGTATGCATTAGAAGAAGCGTATGAACTGATTGATGCTATTAATGAGGACGATACAGAGGGCATTATAAGTGAATTAGGTGATGTGTTACTACAAGTTATGTTACATGCCCAAATTGGTGAAGATGAAGGAATGTTTACCATCGATGATGTTGTACAAGTCTTAAGTGAGAAAATGATTCGTAGACATCCGCATGTATTTGGAGATACGCGTGTTGAGAGTGAAGAAGAAGTAATAGTAAATTGGAATAAAATAAAGAGCAGTGAAAAAGGTGACAAAGCTAAAAGCTCTGAATCTTTATTAGCAGGTGTAGAGAAATCCTTATCGCAGTTATTAGTTGCATATGAATACCAAAAACGTGCTGCCAAGGTAGGCTTTGATTGGGAAGAAGTAGATTCAGCTTGGGAGAAAGTCAAAGAAGAAATTCAAGAGTTTCAAGAAGAAGTTAAGAAAGGCTCCACGCTGGAAGAGATTCGAGCTGAATATGGGGATATATTATTTGCACTTGTTAATATTGCTCGTTTTCACGATATATATCCAGAAGAAGCATTGCACACAACGAATGTTAAATTTGCTCGACGTTTTCAATATATTGAGAAGTGTTTACAGGAACAAGAGTTAACATTTGAACAGTGTACGTTAGAGCAACTAGATCAATATTGGGACGATGCAAAATCACAAGGAATGTAAGAACAAAGGAGAAGAGAAAATGAGATTAGATAAATTTTTAAAAGTTTCACGTTTGATTAAAAGAAGAACTTTAGCGAAAGAAGTAGCGGATAAAGGACGTATTTCCATTAACGGTACACCGGCAAAGGCTAGTTCAAACGTTAAAGTAGGCGATGAGCTATTTATTCAATTTGGCCAAAAGCTAGTTACTGTACGTATTGAAAAACTTCAAGAAAACGTGAGAAAAGAAGAAGCTGCAGAAATGTATAGTGTTGTGAAAGAAGAAAAAGTTCAGCAAGAAGAGTTTTAAGGTATGTTGAGCCTTGTTCTAAAACTCGTCCTCCTTACATACATTTGTACAAAAAGTTTGTACAGGAGGTTGTATAATGAGCAGCCAATATTTTGAACAAGGTGCTAATAAGTTAAGAAGTCAAACACCGGAACACGATGTGATTATGAAAGGTCGTAGACTTCTTGAAATAACAGGCGTTAAACAGGTCGAAAGCTTTGATAATGAGGAGTTTTTATTAGAAACAAGTATGGGTTTTTTAGCGATTAAAGGTGAAAACTTACAAATGAAGAATTTAGATGTAGATAGTGGTATTGTCTCCATTAAGGGTAAAATTTTCGATCTTGTTTATGTTGATGAGCCTTCTGGAGATAAGAGTAAAGGTTTCTTTGGTAAGTTATTCAGATGACGCTATCTACGCAGTTTTACACTTTAATTGCAATGATTGGGATGGGTAGTTATTTTGGGGCTGCTTTAGATACATATCAATTATTTCTGAAGCGGCCAAAAAGAAGTAGATGGATCGTATTTATTCACGATTTAATATTTTGGATTTTGCAAGCCCTACTGATCTTCTATGTCTTGTTTATTGTGAATCAAGGTGAGATTCGACTTTATTTATTTCTAGCTCTATTGTGTGGTTTTGCTGCATATCAAGCACTTTTAAAGAAGGGCTATCTTTTAATTTTAAATCTGATTATAACTTTTTGTAAGGCAACTTTATTATTTTTTAAAAGGTTATTTACGTTATTAATTGTTAAACCTATTATAGGTGTAATTACTTTACTGCTTTTTGTAATAAAACTAGTATTAAAGGGTATATATACCCTTGTTAGAATGGTCTTGAGAGTCGTAATATGGTGTTTAAGGCTCGTTTTTTTTCCAATTGTGTGGATTTTAGGACTATTTTATAAATTATTACCGAAATCTGTTACAAATAAAGTCGAGAAGTTACATAATTATTCTAAAGGATTTTTCGGTAAATTACAGAAATATATAAGTAGTATGGTAGACAAGTGGAATAGGAAGAAAAAGTTATAGAAGGAGTGAACGAGATGGGAAGCTTGAAAGAGAAGAAAGTATCTAAAATTCAGTCAACCTATGTAGAGCAGCGCGAGCAAAAACATCAAAGGCAAGCCAAGAATAAGCGTGGTCTAATCCGGCGGCTTGTTGTTTTTGGTATAATCTTTGCTATTCTTTCAGGTTTCTCCATTTCGACATTGTTTTCTCAATCGTCTGCGATCGAGAAGAAAATGAATGAAAAACAAAAGATTGAAACGAAGTTGGCGTCTTTAGAGAAGGAACAACAGTTGTTAGAGGAAGAGATAGTGAAATTAAATGATGATGAGTACATAGCAAAGATCGCCAGAAGAGATTTCTTCCTTTCTAATGAAGGTGAAGTAATTTTTAATCTTCCAAAAAAACAAGAAGACAAGGACTAATGTTGACACTGTTTTTTCACTTTAGCTATAATATAAACTATGTATGATTTTTGAAATTTTTAAGGAGGAACATTTTTTTTATGTCAATCGAAGTAGGCAGCAAGTTACAAGGAAAAGTAACAGGCATCACTAAATTTGGGGCGTTCGTTGAATTGCCTGAAGGAACAACAGGTCTTGTTCACATCAGCGAGGTAGCTGATAATTATGTTAAGGATATCAACGAACATTTAAAAGTTGGTGACCAAGTAGAAGTAAAGGTTATTAATGTTGAGAAAGATGGAAAGATTGGTCTTTCTATTAAAAAAGCAAAAGATCGCCCTGAGCAAACGCATCAGCCTCGCCCACGTCATAATGGTCGCGGTGATAATCGTTCAAGAGGCGATAATCGTTCACGCGATAACTTCTCACGTGCACCAAAAGAGAATTTTGAACAGAAGATGGCAAGATTCTTGAAAGACAGTGAGGATCGTTTATCAACTCTTAAGCGTAGTACAGAAACGAAAAGAGGGGGCCGCGGAGGCAGACGTGGTTAATACTTGCTGCTGAAGACGATATAGCAGTTTTTCCTTTAGATAAATAGAATGTGGTTTTTTATCAATAGACAAGAGCTTTATGCCTTGTCTATTTTTTATCCTGTTCCAAACTGTGGCGCTAAGACTCCCACTTCAAAACGAAAGTAAAAGCGAAGACGTTAAAGTGGGAGATTAAACGCTAGTAAGAACCCGATTGCTTCAACTAATAATAGGTCTGGGATGGACGAAAATCTCCATCTATTAAAGTTTCACTTTATGTATTGGATAAACAACGAAAAAAAGACACCCAAAAGTCTAGCTTTTGGATGTCTTTTTGTTATGACCCGTACGGGATTCGAACCCGTGTTACCGCCGTGAAAGGGCGGTGTCTTAACCGCTTGACCAACGGGCCATATGTATATGAAATTGGTAGCGGCGGAGGGAGTCGAACCCACGACCTTTCGGGTATGAACCGAATGCTCTAGCCAGCTGAGCTACACCGCCATATTCATATTTGCATGTCCTCTACTTGAGAAGCACAAGATTTATCTTACATAGAAATTGATTTTTTGTCAACGAAAAATCAAAAGAATTATTTTTCTGATTTTTATTTTGTAAAAAAAGCTAAAATTCGTTATTTCTTTTATACCTTTTCCTCTAATAGGGAATGGATGACTTCTAATTGTGTACGTACTTGCCTTAATTTCTAGAAATCCGTCGAACATTTCTTTTGTAAAGAGCCTACATTACGACAAAAAAACATAACTCTACTAACTATAATAAAAATCACTAGAAATAATATTGTTGGGAGTGGTTGTTATGGAAAGAATTAATAGAAGTATGATTGAGCCCGTGTCAGATATGCCTTTACACTATGCTCAGGAGAATGCGAAAAAATGGGTTGTATCGTTTCAAAAGAAAATAGAAGATATTTTGATTCATCAAGGATTATTACTAGCTTTAATAGGATTCTTATTAGGACGAGCTTTAATTCTATCTCAATTAGCTCCTTTTGCATTGCCGTTCTTTGCTTCGGTATATCTATTAAGAAAAAATCGTGCACCTTACGCATTAATAGGATTACTAGTTGGCGCTCTAACTGTACAAATGATGAATGCTGTGATCATTAGTGCAGCTGCAGTATTCTTCATGCTGTTATACAAGGCAAGGGAGCCCTCCTTAGCAAAACAATTTAAGGTCGTTTCGTTTTACGTATTTCTTTCATTAGGAGTAACGAATCTAACCGCCCATTATTTGACTCACAGTAAGTTATTAATGTATGACGGCATGATGATTTTAATAGAAGCGAGTCTAGCTTGTATATTAACGATGATTTTTATCCAATGTATACCGCTCATATCATTTAAACCAAGAACCCATTCATTAAAGACGGAAGAAATAGTAAGTGTCATTATCTTAATGGCATCTGTTATGACAGGGACAATTGGATGGACTATATATGATTTATCTATTGAACATATGATTTCTCGCTATTTAGTACTTATTTTTGCATTATCAGCAGGGGCTGCTATTGGTTCAACCGTAGGCGTAGTAACAGGACTCATATTTAGTTTGGCTAGTGTGGCAACTTTATATCAAATGAGTCTATTAGCTTTCGCGGGATTACTAGGAGGGCTATTAAAAGAGGGGAAAAAGATTGGTGTGGCGGTGGGTCTTTTAATAGCGACGGTTTTATTAGGTTTGTATGGTGAGGGCAATACGAGCTTAATGATTACTGTTTATGAATCTTTAGGTGCTATTTTTCTATTATTATTAACGCCAGTTTCAATAATTGATAAATTAGCCAAGCATATACCGGGTACGTCTGAATATTCGAATGAACAACAGAAATATATGAGGAAAATGAGAGATATAACAGCGCAACGAGTTGCGCAATTTTCCAATGTCTTTGAGGCATTGTCTAATAGTTTCTTACAAATTGATGAGATAGATAAGGAGGAGGATCCTGTACGAGAATTTGATTACTTTTTAAGTAATGTAACGGAAAAAACATGTCAAACATGTCCTAAAAAAGAAGCTTGTTGGGCGAGAGATTTTCAAACTACTTATGAAGGGATGAAAGGGATAATGACAGAATTGGCGTTGAATGATCGTCAACTTTCTGTAAAAACGGAAAAAGATTGGGCCCAACACTGTACGTTAAGACATAAACGAGTAATTGATGCTATTTCTCAAGAATTATCTTATTATCAGGCAAACCAAAGATTGAAAAAACAAGTGAAAGATAGCAGACGGTTAGTTGCAGAGCAATTGCGAGGAGTTTCAGAAGTTATGGAAGACTTCGCACAAGAAATTCAAAGAGAAAGGCAGAACCATTATATTCAGGAGGAGCAAATTCTAGAGTCAATCAGTAATTTTGGCGTTCAAATAAACAATGTAGAAATCTATAACTTGGAAAAAGGAAATATTGATATCGATATGACGATTCCTTATTACCAGGAGAGAGGTGAGTGTGAGAAATTAATTGCTCCGATGTTATCGGATATTCTAGGCGAAACAATTGTCGTAGCAGCAGAAGATTGTGAGACACAAAAAGGATCTTGCTTCGCAAATTTTCGATCCGCGAAGAAGTATGTAATCGAAACTGGAATTGCCCATGCGGCAAAGAATGGAGGTTTAATTTCAGGTGATAGCTATACCACTATGGAAATTGGAAGAGGAAAATATGCCGTAGCGATCAGCGACGGAATGGGAAATGGTGAAAGAGCCCACATTGAAAGTATGGAAACACTACAGTTATTACAGAAAATCTTATTGTTAGGTATCGAAGAGAAGGTAGCGATTAAATCAGTGAATTCTATTTTATCGCTAAGAACAACCGATGAAATATTTTCTACCCTTGATTTGGCTATGATTGATTTACATGATGCGAAAGCCAGATTCTTAAAAATATGCTCCACACCTAGCTTTGTGAAACGAGGCGATAAGGTGTTTCAAATAGAGTCTAGTAATTTACCTATAGGGTTTATGAATGAAATTGATGTTGATGTAGTTAGTGAACAATTAAAAGCAGAAGATTTACTAATCATGATGAGTGATGGGATTTTTGAGGGTCCAATGTACGTTGAAAATGCTGAGTTTTGGATGAAACGAAAAATTAAAGAATTGAAAACCGATGATCCGCAAGCGGTAGCTGATTTAATTTTAGAAGAAGTAATTAGAACGAGAGGAGAGATTGGAGATGATATGACGGTTGTTGTTGCGAAGGTGAAACATAACACACCGAGATGGTCTTCAATTCCTGTTTCATCCATGCGAAAAAAGGCGCAATAAAATAGTATATTTCTTCTTATTCTCGGCGATGATGATACTAAATTTAGCCGGGAAGGGAGATTGCTATGCAAGTTAGTACATTGAAGCAAATTCTATTAATCACCGATGGTTGTTCAAATAAAGGTGAAGATCCCGCAGCTATGGCTGCATTTGCAAGAGAACAAGGAATCACAGTGAATGTGATAGGAGTAATGGAAAACGATACAATTGATGAGAGTGGTATACAGGAAATTGAAGCGATTGCGGCCGCTGGAGGAGGAGTTAGTCAGATTGTCTATGCACACGCACTATCACAAACGGTGCAAATGGTTACCCGTAAAGCAATGACAACGACTATTCAAGGGGTGGTAAATAAAGAACTAAAACAAATTTTAGGACGCTCTACTTCAATTGAGGACTTACCTCCAGATAAGCGTGGAGAAGTCATTGAAGTTGTTGACGAAATTAGTGAAACTTCCAATTTAGAAGTGTTGGTGCTTGTAGATACGAGTGCAAGTATGAAGCACAAAATCCCTACAGTAAAAGAATCTTTAATTGATTTATCCATCAGTTTAAATGCTCGAATTGGAAATAATAAATTCTCCGTATTTGTATTTCCCGGGAAAAAGAGCGATGTTTCTAAATTGCTTGATTGGACGCCAAAGCTTGATTCATTAACAAAAGTTTTCGATAAATTAACACCGCGAGGAATTACACCAACTGGTCCAGCTTTAAGTGAAGCTATTCGTTATTTTGGCAAAAGACGTACTTTAAGAGGTTTACTGTCTGATGATGAACAGTACTATGAAGAGTCGATGTAGTCTAGTTCCAGGGACGGTTATCACAGGGAAATGGCACAAACACAGCTATAAAATTGTGAAGCAATTAGGAGCTGGTGCCAATGGAATAGTCTATCTTGCCCAATACGATGGACAATCAGTGGCATTGAAAATCAGTGATAATTATGCCGCTATTGCCTCGGAAATGAATGTCTTGAAGTCCTTCTCCAAGGTCCAAGGGTCTTCCCTCGGACCTTATTTGTTCCACGGAGATGATTTAGTAAGAGGACAAGATACATTGACATTTTATGTTATGGAGTATATTGAAGGGCAGGAATTTTTACTGTTTGTGGAAACGAAAGGGAAACATTGGGTTGTGATTTTGTTACTTCAGTTGTTATCAAGCCTTGATCAATTACATAAGAGTGGATGGATTTTTGGTGATTTAAAACCTGAAAATTTAATTGTCACATTACCATCTTATCAAGTTAGATGTGTAGATGTTGGTGGAACAACAAATATTGGACGTTCAGTAAAGGAATTTACGGAGTTTTTTGATAGGGGTTATTGGGGAGCAGGTTCACGAAAAGCCGAACCTTCTTATGATTTGTTTTCAGTAGCGATGGTTTGGATCAACGCTTATTATCCGCACCGCTTTAATAAAAGCGTCAAGAGTTCCAATCAATTATTAGATGTTATTCGTAACACTAAAGAATTAGTGCCGTATAAAAAGGTTTTACAAAATGCGATATCGGGAAGTTATGTGAGTGCAGAGGAAATGCGAAATGACATATTAAGGATCGCTCAAATACAATCGCCACAAAGAAATAACAAAAGCCAAAGGGCTACAAGAAATCAGATGCGAGCACATCGCCCTAAAAAATCTAGAAAAAGTAGCATAGGGGAAACGATTTTTTTACTTGTTATTGTTTGTTGTTTATATGGACTATATTTGTACACACTAATAGTTGGGTAAAAACCATGATTTTTTTTGCTTTTCTTTTGGAAAAAGATATTTGATACAGTACAATAATAGATATAACTTTTTGTAGTAGTTCATAAAGGTAATAAATAGCTATGAGTAAGAGGGCGTTTTCAATGCTTGAAAAAAAAGCAATGTATGCAATTGATAAATATCATCTCATCGAGAGAGGTGATGCTCTATTAGTAGGGGTTTCAGGTGGACCTGATTCGTTGGCTCTGCTTCACTTTTTACATAGTATTCAAGAAAAGTACGAATTGAAGCTGATTGTTGCACACGTAGATCATATGTTCAGGGGGCAAGAATCATTTGAAGATTTTCTATTTGTGAAGCAAGTATGCGATGAGTTGCAACTGACCTTTGAAGGAGCAAGATTAGACGTACCGGAGTATATCGAAAAGACAGGTAAATCATCGCAAATAGCAGCTAGAGAAGTAAGATATCGATTCTTTGAAGAAGTGATGGAGAAGCATAATATACATAAGCTTGTGACGGGACATCATGGTGATGATCAAATTGAAACAATCCTTATGAGATTAACGAGGGGAGCTACTGGCGAAGCTAGAGCAGGAATTGCATATCGAAGAAAATTTGATGCATTTACTGTGATTCGTCCGTTCTTATGGTCAAGTAGAGCTGACATTGATGCATATTGTCAACATAACTGTTTAAAACCACGAATAGATTATAGCAATGAGAAACCGGTATATGCTCGTAATCGATTTCGATTAAATGTTCTGCCTTTTCTTCAGAAGGAGAATTCAAATACTCATGAGCATTTTCAACGATTTAGTGAAGAATTGCTAGAGGATGAAGCTTATTTACAATTACTCGCCAAAGAAAAGTTAGAATCTTTTTGGGTAAAAGATGAAAACTTCTCAAAGATTCAAATTAGCGCGTTTCTTGAGGTGTCTAAGCCTTTACAAAGAAGAGCTATTCAACTAATATTAAACTATCTTTATTTTGAAAGACACGAAGAATTATCCGCAGCTCATCTTGAAGCAGTTTTAAGGCTTATTCAAAATTCTCATTCATCCGGTGAAATCCATTTACCAGCAGGTTTAAAAGTCAAAAAGTCTTATGACTATTGTACATTTTTATTTGATGAAAAGGTGCAAGAACCTTATTCCTTTACTTTACATATCCCAGGAGACACATTACTTCCAAATGGTGGTAAAATACGAGCGTATTATATAGAAGGAAATGATGACGTAAGTAATAATACTTTCATTATTAATCCAGAAGAGGTAAGGTTACCTTTAACAGTCAGAACACGAAAAAATGGCGATCGTATAAGATTAAAAGGCTTAAATGGATCGAAAAAGGTTAAAGATATTTTTATCGACGAAAAAATACCTTTAACAGAAAGAGAATCGTGGCCCATTGTGGAGGATGAAAATCGAGATATTATTTGGATTCCTGGATTGAAAAAATCTAACAAAGAAGCGGTAGGGGTAAATAAGTCTTTCATTACATTAAAATACGTGTAGAATTCGTTCTTCTAGGAGGAAAGCAGTTAATGAGCTTGCACAATGAAATTGAAGAAGTATTAATTAGTGAAGAAGAAATACAAAAGAAGATTCTCGAGTTGGGAAATCAACTAGCGGAAGAGTATCGTGATAAATTTCCTTTGGCGATTGGTGTCTTAAAAGGCGCAATGCCATTTATGGCAGATTTATTTAAAAGAGTGGATGCTCATTTAGAAATGGACTTTATGGATGTTTCAAGCTATGGTAATTCAACAGTTTCTTCTGGTGAAGTGAAAATTGTAAAAGATTTAAATACTTCAGTAGAAGGAAGAGATATCTTAATTGTCGAAGATATTATTGATAGTGGTTTAACGCTAAGTTATTTAGTTGAGTTATTCCGTTATAGAAAAGCGAAAAGCATCAAAATCGTTACATTATTAGATAAACCTACTGGCAGAAAAGTGGACATTAAGGCTGACTATGTAGGATTTATTGTACCAGATGCATTCGTGGTTGGTTACGGACTAGATTTTGCGGAAAGATACCGCAACCTACCGTATATTGGTGTATTAAAGCCTGAAATTTACCAAAACTAAGCTAATAAAGCAGCTATAAAAGTACAGTCTATTTAAATGTTAATTTATTGTAATATTGTGTTTTACTATGGTAATATTTTATTTAGTTGTGACTGTGGGAGGAGGTAAGGAATGAATCGGATCTTCCGTAATACCATTTTTTATTTATTAATATTGTTGGTCATTATTGGTATTGTGAGCATTTTCACCAACAATAACGAAGCGAATAAAACATTCACTCAAGACCAATTTTTCAAGTACTTGGAGGATGGGGAAATCACTACTTTTACCTTACAGCCTGAGGCAGGCGTTTATGCTGTTCAAGGTCAATTGGAAGGATATAAGAAGGGTGAGTTTTTCTTAACCTACGTGGTCAACAGTGATAAAACAATGACTCAAATGTATGAGTTAGCTGATAAGAATAACACTGAAGTCAAAACGATTAAAGCTAAAGAAACAAGTGGTTGGGTTACATTCTTTACAAGCATAATTCCACTTGTGATCATGTTCATTCTGTTCTTCTTCTTATTAAACCAAGCTCAAGGCGGCGGTGGTCGTGTAATGAACTTCGGTAAAAGTAAAGCTAAGCTTTATAATGATGAGAAGAAAAAAGTCCGCTTCAACGATGTAGCAGGAGCGGATGAAGAGAAACAAGAACTAGTTGAAGTAGTAGAATTCTTGAAAGACCCTCGTAAGTTCTCAGAGGTTGGAGCACGCATTCCGAAAGGAGTTCTATTAGTTGGACCTCCTGGTACTGGTAAAACATTACTTGCTAGAGCTGTTGCAGGTGAAGCCGGCGTTCCGTTCTTCTCTATTTCAGGTTCGGACTTCGTTGAAATGTTTGTCGGTGTCGGTGCATCTCGTGTTCGTGACTTATTCGAGAACGCGAAGAAGAATGCTCCGTGTATCATCTTTATCGATGAAATTGATGCAGTAGGTCGTCAACGTGGTGCAGGTCTTGGTGGTGGACACGATGAGCGTGAACAAACACTTAACCAATTGCTAGTTGAGATGGATGGATTCGGTGTTAATGAAGGTATTATCATTATCGCTGCAACTAACCGTCCGGACATTCTTGACCCGGCATTATTACGTCCAGGACGTTTCGACCGTCAGATTACTGTAGGTCGTCCAGATGTTAAAGGTCGTGAAGCTGTACTTAAAGTACATGCTCGTAATAAGCCTTTTGATGAAAGTGTGGATCTGAAAGCAATCGCTCAAAGAACACCTGGATTCTCGGGTGCTGATTTAGAAAACTTATTAAATGAAGCGGCTTTAGTTGCTGCGCGTCAAAATAAAAAGAAAATCGATATGGCTGATATCGATGAAGCTACAGACCGTGTTATTGCTGGACCAGCTAAGAAGAACCGTGTTATTTCTAAGAAAGAACGTAACATTGTTGCTTTCCACGAAGCAGGTCATACAGTAATTGGCGTTGTTTTAGATGAGGCAGAAACAGTTCATAAGGTAACGATTGTTCCTCGTGGTCAAGCTGGTGGATATGCAGTTATGCTACCGAAAGAAGATCGTTTCTTCATGACAAAACCAGAATTACTAGATAAGATCGTCGGTTTACTCGGTGGTCGTGTAGCTGAAGAAATTGTGTTCGGTGAAGTAAGTACTGGTGCTCATAATGACTTCCAACGTGCGACAGGTATTGCTCGTAGTATGGTTACTGAATATGGTATGAGTGATAAACTTGGACCTCTTCAATTTGGTTCTGCTCAAGGTGGTCAAGTATTCTTAGGTCGCGATTTCAATAATGATCAAAATTACTCAGATGCGATTGCATACGATATTGATTTAGAAATTCAACGAATCATTAAAGAATCGTATGAGAGAGCGAAAGTGATTTTGACAGAAAATCGTGATAAGTTAGATCTTATTGCAAACACATTACTAGAAATTGAAACATTAGATGCTGATCAAATTAAGCATTTATGTGACCATGGTAAGTTACCAGAGCGTACGTACACAACGCTAAATGGTAAGCTTGAATCTTCTGGTGATGTAAAAGTTACAATCGGTAGTAAGAAAGAAGAAAACGAGTCAGTAGAAACTTCTTCTGAACAAACGAATACTCCTGAAATTAAGGAACAACGTGAGGATGAAGTTACGCCTCCAGTTCAAGAAGAACGTACTGAAGATCCTTCTTCAACTGATGAAAAAAAATAATGTATGAAAATGAGCGGTCCTATTAGTAGGGCCGCTTTTTTTAAAGATAAAAATACAGTTCAGCACCTTTCTTTTAAAACCAATGGCTAGGAGTTCGCAGAAAAAGTGACTGAGATTATGTTTGATGAATCGGCGTATTTCGACATTTCTGTTTAACGGTTTTATAGTAATTATGGTATGATGTGAAGGTGTGACAATGAATTTGGTAAAAGTGGTGAGAACAATGATATTTGTACTAGATGTAGGAAATACAAATACCGTATTAGGTGTATATGAGAAAGAAGAATTAAAACATCATTGGCGTATAGAAACTAGTCGCAATAAAACAGAAGATGAGTATGGAATGCTAATCAAACAGCTATTGAAACATGTCGATTTGACGTTTCATGATTTTGATGGAATCATTATTTCTTCAGTTGTTCCTCCAATCATGGCTGCTCTTGAACGTATGTGTAAGAAATATTTTAAATCTAGTCCTCTAATTGTTGGACCAGGAATTAAAACAGGTTTAAATATAAAATATGATAATCCTCGAGAAGTTGGGGCTGACCGCATTGTTAATGCAGTAGCAGCTATTCATCAATATGATGGTCCTTTAATTATTGTGGATTTTGGTACGGCTACAACGTATTGTTATGTGAATGAAAAGAAACAATATATGGGAGGAGCTATTGCACCTGGTATTGGTATTTCGACAGAAGCTCTTTATTCAAAGGCTGCAAAGTTACCACGAATTGAAATTGTAAAACCAGAAGGAATTGTCGGAAAGAGTACGGTTGCTGCAATGCAAGCTGGCATTTTGTATGGATATGTTGGACAGGTAGAAGGAATCGTATCAAGAATGAAAGCTGAAAGCAAAGTAGAGCCAACTGTTATCGCTACAGGTGGTTTGTCTTCGCTTATTGCTAGCGAGTCGAATATTATTGATATTGTTGATCCATTCCTGACTTTAACAGGCTTAAAGTTAATTTATCAACGCAACAAAGATCAAGTCAAAAAGTACGTCTAAGAATAGGGGCATTATAATATATGAAAGATTATTTAGTTAAAGCATTAGGTTTTGATGGACAAGTAAGAGCATACGCAGTATCTACAACTGAAACAATTGGGGAAGCACAGCGTCGTCATAATACGTGGCCAACTGCATCGGCAGCACTTGGGCGTACAATGACAGCCGGTGTAATGCTAGGTGCTATGCTAAAGGGTGAAGAAAAACTTACAATCAAAATCGAAGGTGGCGGACCAATTGGTACTATTCTAGTGGATAGTAATGCCAAGGGGGAAGTGCGAGGATATGTAACAAACCCACAAACGCATTTCGATTTAAATGAACATGGTAAGTTAGATGTTCGAAGAGCTGTTGGAACAGACGGTATGCTGAGCATCGTAAAGGATATAGGATTACGAGATTATTTTACTGGTCAAACACCGATTATTTCAGGGGAAATTGGTGATGACTTTACGTATTATTTAGTAACATCTGAACAGGTTCCATCATCAGTAGGTGTAGGTGTACTAGTAAATCCTGATAATTCAATTCAAGCTGCAGGTGGATTTATTCTTCAATTATTACCAGGAACAAGCGAAGAAACTATTGTTGCGATTGAAGAAAGATTGAAAACAATTCCGCCAATTTCTAAGCTTATTCAATCAGGTTTAACTCCAGAAGATATTCTAGAAGAGTTACTGGGTAAAGGAAATGTGAAAATTCTTGAGAAAATGCCAGTTTCTTTCGAGTGTCAATGCTCAAAAGAACGTATTGAAAATGCATTGATTAGTTTAGGTAAAGAAGAAATACGAAGCATTATTGAAGAAGAAGGCCAAGCTGAAGCAAATTGCCATTTTTGTAATGAAAAATATCATTTCTCAAAAGAGGAGCTAGAACAATTAGAAAAAGACGCGAACTAAAGTGGGATAAATTCCCCTTATCGAAGAAGCAGTTACTTACTATTATTGCAGCACTACTTGTAATAAATGTTGTAACCATTCTTTTTTCGACAGGCGTTTTTAGCTCTAATGATGTTTCTGAGGATGTAGCTACGGTTGGAAAAGTAACAATTAAGCGTCAACAATTAATAGATGAGCTTGAGCAGCGTTACGGTAATGAAGTGTTGAAGGATTTAATTGATGACGAGGTCATCAAGCAAACAGCCGAACGGTACAATATTACAGTTTCAGAAAAAGAGCTCAACCGAGAACTTCACTTTATTAATACACAGTATGGTTCTTATGATCAACAATATCTACAAAGTGGAAAAGAGTGGAAAGAGCAAATTAAAAATAAGATCTTACTTGAAAAGCTATTAGTTCATAATATAGAAATACCTGATGAAGAACTAGAGGCTGCGTATGAGCAAAATAAAGATTCTTATAAACTTCCAGCTGCTTATCATCTTTCGCATATTGTTGTAAAGAAGAAAAAAGAAGCGAAACAAATATACAAAGAATTACAAGATGGTGCCTCCTTTAAAGTGTTGGCGATGGAGAAATCACTTGATGAATTGTCAGCACAACAAAAAGGTGATATTGGTTATATTACCAAGAATCATAAAAGATATCCGAAGGCTTATAGAGAAAAGGCTGCTGATATGAAAGAGGGTACGTTTAGTAAACCTATCAAAATGGAAGATGGATATGCAATCATATATCTTCATGATCGTCTAAAGCGTAAAACATATTCCTATAAAGAAGTAAAGAGTATGTTAAAGCGTCAATTGGCATTAGAAGAGATGAATGGTTCCGTATCCGCCGAGAATCTATGGGCAGAATCAGATGTACAATGGCAGTATGATAAGAAAGAGTGAAAAGAGCTTAATATGTAAATTAAGCTCTTTTGGTTTTTTCTAATTAAAAAAGAGGTATAGAGAAAAAGAATGAGAATTTTACATATAATTAGGCGTGAATTGATTGACAAAAAATGTTTATGTATGTTAACTTAATAATACCAATACAAATACTCGGAATTAGGGGTGGATGAAATGAGTAAAATCGCAAATTCAGTAGCAGAATTAGTGGGTCAAACACCAATCGTTAAATTAAACCGTTTAGTAGATGAAAATAGTGCAGATGTTTATGTAAAGCTTGAATATATGAATCCAGGAAGTAGCGTGAAAGACCGTATTGCTTTAGCTATGATCGAAGCAGCAGAAGCGAGTGGTGAATTAAAGCCAGGTTCAACTCTGATTGAGCCTACAAGTGGTAATACTGGAATCGGTCTTGCTATGATTGCAGCGGCAAAAGGATATAAAGCAGTCTTGGTAATGCCTGAAACAATGAGTATTGAACGTAGAAATCTTTTACGTGCTTATGGAGCTGAACTTGTTTTAACTCCAGGTCCTGAGGGAATGGGTGGAGCGATTCGTAAAGCGGAAGAACTTGCAAAAGAACAAGGCTATTTTGTACCACAACAATTTAAAAATGAAGCAAATCCAGAAGTACACAGACAAACTACCGGAAAAGAAATCGTTGCTCAGTTCGGTGATGAGCAATTAGATGCTTTCATTTCTGGGGTAGGAACAGGTGGAACGATTACTGGAGCAGGTGAAGTGCTACGAGAAGCATATCCGAATATCAAAATTATCGCAGTGGAACCATCTGACTCTCCAGTTTTAGCAGGTGGAAAACCAGGTCCTCATAAAATCCAAGGAATTGGAGCAGGCTTCGTACCAGATATTTTAAATACACAAATTTATGATGAAATTATTCCTATACAAAATGAAGCAGCATTTGAATATGCTCGTCGTGCCGCGAAAGAAGAAGGTATTCTAGGTGGAATTTCATCGGGTGCTGCAATTTTAGCTGCTCTTCAAGTAGCGAAGCAATTAGGGAAAGGTAAGAAAGTATTAGCTATCCTTCCTAGTAACGGAGAACGCTACTTAAGTACGCCATTGTATAACTTTGAATAATGATTGTATAAAAGCATCCATTTCATGGGTGCTTTTTTTATTATGCAAATAATCTAGGGCATAGTACACTAAGAGAGTGAAAAAAGATTGAAGGTTTATATTAGGAGTGAATATGTAGATGCGACAAGTATTTAGTAGGAAAATTCCCTTCAAAAAAGAAGATTTTTTTAATGCGTATAAGGTTTTATCATATAAAAAGGACTATCATATTATTTTAGAAAGCGGTAGAGGGGGCAAATACTCCATTTGTGGGATTAATGCCACTGCGGTCATAGAAGGTTACCATGATCGATTAATTGTGCAACAGGAAGGCCAAGTTGAGAATTTCTTAGGCGATCCGCTTCTTAGTATGAAGCAATGGATGAAGCATAGAGAAGTAGAATATAGTGAAGATTTGCCTGATTTTCAAGGTGGAGCTATTGGGTTTATCAGTTATGATTATGCTCGATATATAGAGAGTTTACCTACATTAGCAAACGATGATTTAGAAACGCCTATTCTTTATTTTCTTGTCTTTAATGAAGTGGCTATGTTTGATCACGAAGAAGAAGTTCTTTGGTTTATGAAAATCGGAACGGAAGAAGAGTGCCACCATCGATTAGTGGAAATGGAACAAGAGTTTATTGGGGCACTTTCACATGAATGCTCATTAGAGTATGAAATATTGAATGAAGATGATGGAGACTTAGAGGTTTCCATGACAGATCAGGAATTTAAAGACGCTGTTGACAAGGTAAAAGCATATATCGCACAAGGTGATATCTTCCAAGTTAACCTTTCTGTTAGACAATCAAAACAGCTTGTGGCTCACCCATTCGAAATCTATTCTGCTCTTAGAGAGTTAAACCCATCTCCATATATGAGTTATTTGCAAACTCCTCATTTCCAAGTAGTGAGTGGTTCACCTGAATTACTTGTAAAGAAAAAAAGAAAAGCTGTAAGTACGAGACCAATAGCTGGAACACGATCACGTGGAAAAGATGTAATGGAAGATGAAAAGCTTGCGAATGAATTAATACAGAATGAAAAAGAACGAGCAGAACATGTAATGCTTGTTGACCTTGAGCGCAATGACCTTGGCCGAGTATGTGAATACGGTACTATAGAAGTAAATGAGTTCATGGTGATTGAGAAGTATTCACACGTGATGCATATTGTATCGAATGTTAGAGGGAGTTTGGCTGCATCTTCAGATGAATACGATTTAATTCGTGCTACATTCCCAGGTGGAACGATTACAGGTGCACCAAAAGTGAGAACAATGGAAATAATAGAAGAGTTAGAACCGGTAAGAAGAGGTGTTTATACGGGTTCGATTGGTTGGATAGGATTTAATGGCGATTTAGAATTGAACATCGTGATTCGTACGTTATTTGCTAAAGATGGCATGGCACATATTCAAGCGGGAGCTGGGATTGTTATTGATTCGCAACCAAAGCATGAATATAAAGAGAGTTTGAAAAAAGCTGCTGCTGTTTGGCGAGCGAAAGAAATAGCAGATGAGAAAGCATTAAGTAAAGGTGAAGAACAACTATGATACTAATGATTGATAATTATGATTCATTTACATTTAATTTAGTGCAATATTTAGGTGAGATGGGCCAAGAACTTATTGTAAAGCGAAATGATGAAATAACAATAGCTGAAATTGAAGAATTGCAGCCTAGCTTTATCATGATTTCTCCTGGGCCATGCAGCCCTAATGAAGCTGGTATTAGCTTACAAGTAATTGAGCATTTTGCAGGTGTGATACCAATCTTCGGTGTATGTCTTGGTCAACAAGCGATAGGACAAGCTTTTGGAGCGGATGTTGTGAGAGCGGAAAGATTGATGCACGGGAAAACATCGCCCGTATTTCATGATGGTAAAACGATCTTTCAAGGTATTCCAAATCCGTTTCAAGCGACACGCTATCATTCCTTAATTGTAAAAAAAGAGACGCTTCCTTCTTGCTTTGAAATTTCTGCTTGGACAGAAGAAGGAGAAATTATGGCTATTAGACATAAAGAATTGCCAATTGAGGGAGTTCAATTTCACCCTGAGTCTATTATGACTGAGTACGGGAAAGAACAACTGGAACAGTTTTTGCGTTATTATAGTAAAACAAACAGTAAATAGGTGATAAGATGATTATCTATCAAAATGGTTATTACTTGAATGAAGAGAAAGTAACGATATCTCCATTTGATCATGGTTTTTTATATGGAATGGGTTTATTTGAAACGCTGCGTATTTATGATGGACATCCTTTTCTTTTAGACGATCATTTAGAACGACTTCAACGTGGCTTGCAGGAAATGTTTATCGAGATGACTATCCTCAAAGAAGAAATGGTGGATATTCTTCAGCAACTTCTTATAAAAAATGGTTTAAAGCATGCACGCGTTCGCATAAATGTATCAGCTGGTGTTGGAGTCGTAGGTTTACCAAACCAACCCTATCGCAAGCCTAACATGTTGGTATTTATAAGTCCGCTACAAGAACCATCAGAATATGTGCAGGAAAAGTCAGCAGTGCTTTTGCAGGTGGTGCGAAATACACCAGAAACATCTGTTCGATTAAAATCACACCATTACGGTAATAATATTGCGGCAAAAATGGAGATGAAGAATCATCCTGAGGCAGAAGGAATCTTTTTTACGAAAGAGGGATATGTTTCAGAAGCGATTACATCAAATATTTTTTGGGTGAAGCAGGGTGTCTTGTATACCCCGGATATTAGTACAGGAATTCTACCAGGGATTACACGACAATTAATCATACGCATAGCGAAAAAAGAGGGCTTAAAGGTAGAAGAAGGATGCTATCTTATAGAAGATCTTTTGCAAGCAGATGAAGTGTTTCTTACGAATTCTATTCAGGAGATAGTAGCTGTGAACCAATTAGTAGATTATACCCGTTATAAAGGTACGGAAGGTTCAATTACTAATCTGTTATTTTCTAAATATAAAGGATATAGAACGCAGTTAGAGACAAGTCAAATAATATTATGAAATGCTAGGTGATTCAATATGCAACCAAACAACACAATTATTTCTTGTGGAACATATAAACTTGACTACAGTAAGAAGACGTTAATAATGGGGATTTTAAATGTTACACCAGATTCTTTTTCTGATGGTGGTCGATTTAATAATTTTGAAGCAGCGGTAGCTCAAGCGAAAAAGTTAGTGCAAGACGGAGCGGATATTATCGATATCGGTGGGGAATCTACTCGTCCGGGCCATGATCCTGTAACGGTAGAAGAAGAGCTAGAACGTGTTATCCCTATTATTAAAGCTATAGCAAGTGAAGTTCAAGTGCCAATTTCAATTGATACATATAAAGCGGAAGTTGCGAAGCAAGCCATACTAGCTGGGGCTCATATTATTAACGATATATGGGGTGGCAAAGCAGATGATCGTATGGCAAGTGTGGCGGCGGAACTAGAGGTACCTTTCATAATCATGCACAATCGCCATGGTCAAGAATACGATAGTTTCGCTCGTGATGCTTTCTATGATATTTATGAAAGTATTACTTTAGCGAAGCAAGCTGGTGTGAAGGACGAGAATATTATTCTTGATCCAGGTATTGGCTTTGCAAAAGATTTACAGCAAAATGTAGAAATGATGCGTAATTTGGATACACTTGTAGGATTAGGGTATCCAGTATTGCTCGCTACATCAAGAAAATCTATGATCGGTGCTATTTTGGACTTGCCAGCTAATGAACGATTAGAAGGTACAGGTGCTACTGTTTGTTATGGCATTCAAAAAGGCTGCCAAATGATGCGTGTACATGATGTGAGAGAAATCTCTCGCATGGCTAAAATGATGGATGCATTAGTTGGGAAGGGGCAATACAATGGATAAAATCTACGTAAATGAAATGGAGTTTTATGGCTATCATGGTGTGTTTCCAGAAGAAACAAAATTAGGCCAACGTTTTAAGGTAGATTTAATGGTGGAAACTGACCTTTCTAAGGCTGGGAAAAGTGATGAATTAACTTATTCTGTTCATTATGGTGAACTTTTCAATGCTTGTAAGATGATTGTGGAAGGAAGACCGTATAAACTATTAGAAGCTGTGGCTGAAAAAATTGCATCAACTATACTAGAACAATTTCCTTTAGTACAAACTTGTACAGTGAAGGTTATTAAGCCAGATCCTCCAATACCAGGGCATTATAAATCGGTGGCTATCGAAATAATGAGGAGTCGAAAATTATAATGACATCTATTGCTTATTTATCCCTCGGTTCAAATTTAGACGATCGACTATTGTACTTGCATGATGCTGTGCGCCTTCTTCATGATAATGAACATATTGAAGTTATGGATGTTTCATCTCTTTATGAAACAGATCCTGTCGGTTATACAGATCAAGGAAATTTCTTGAATATAGTTGTTAAATTAAAAACGACGTATACTGCGGAACAATTGCTTTCTGTAAGCCAAAGTATTGAGAATCAACTTGGTAGAAAAAGGATAATTCGTTGGGGTCCGCGAACAGTAGACCTTGACATTTTGCTATTTAATCATGAAAATATTGAAACAGATGGCCTTTCTGTTCCACATCCTCGTATGCACGAGCGTGCTTTTGTCATCATTCCATTAGTGGAAGTAGAACCTAACATCCAGCTCCCAACAACAGGTCAATTTTTAAATGAAGTACTAGAACGTATGCCTGATAAAGAAGGAGTTCGATTATGGAAGCGGAAAAATGGGGAAGACGTATTCGAGCATTTAGAAAGTTAAAAGGATATACACAGGAGGGCTTTGCTAAAGAGCTATTGGTATCTGTATCATATCTTGGCGAGATAGAGCGCGGAAATAGAATGCCGACTGATCAATTCGTAACCGAAGTAGCAGATGTGTTAGGAATTTCGGTAGAAGAATTGCAACCTGTCGATTAAAAAATCAATATGTAGCTCAGGGACTGAGAACTTCATTCGCACAGATTAACAAAGGAGGACATATTGATGTTAAAAATAGGCGATATTGAAATGAAGAATCGCGTTGTTCTTGCCCCAATGGCTGGGGTTTGTAATTCTGCATTTCGCCTAACTGTTAAAGAATTTGGCGCAGGACTTGTTTGTGCTGAAATGGTAAGCGATAAGGGAATTGTAAATAAAAACGAAAGAACAATGAATATGCTTTTTATAGATGAGAGAGAAAAGCCGTTAAGTTTACAAATATTTGGTGGAGAAAAATCATCATTAGTAGAAGCGGCACGATTCGTTGATAAGAATACGAATGCAGACATCATTGATATTAATATGGGATGTCCGGTACCGAAGATTACAAAGGTAGATGCTGGAGCAAAGTG
Source organism: Bacillus sp. JJ722 (assembly GCF_036963345.1). Classification (NCBI taxonomy): domain Bacteria; kingdom Bacillati; phylum Bacillota; class Bacilli; order Caryophanales; family Bacillaceae; genus Bacillus; species Bacillus sp. JJ722. Next base: position 2,783 of record NZ_JBALMO010000013.1, on the reverse strand, counting down.
GCTGTTAGATCCTAATAAAATATATGAAATGGTAGCTGCGGTTGCAGATGCTGTAGATAAGCCAGTTACGGTGAAAATGCGTATGGGCTGGGATGAAGAACATGTGTACGCAGTTGAAAATGCTCAAGCGGTAGAGCGAGCAGGAGGAAAAGCAGTTTCACTACATGGTAGAACTCGTTACCAAATGTATGAAGGAAAATCTAATTGGGATATTATTCGCCAAGTGAAGGAAGCAACGAATATTCCAATCATCGGTAATGGTGACGTGGTTACACCGCAAGACGCGAAGAAGATGTTAGATGAAACAGGCTGTGATGGTGTTATGATTGGTCGTGCTGCGCTAGGGAACCCTTGGATGATTTACCGCACAGTGAAATATTTAGAAACAGGTGAGCTAGTTGAAGAACCAACAGCACGTGAGAAAATTGACGTATGCTTACTTCATTTAGATCGTTTGATTGATTTGAAGAATGAAAATGTAGCAGTACGTGAAATGAGAAAGCATGCAGCCTGGTATTTAAAAGGTATTCGTGGTAATGCTAAAGCAAGAGATGGTATTAATGAGTGCACAACAAGAGCTGAAATGGCTGACTTGTTAAATGGGTTAGTAGAGGAAACAGAAAGAAAGGCAGCTTCTATTAAAGTTGTATGATTTCTATGGTTATATCCTATGATATCCACTAAACTGCCAGTTGTTTCTGGCAGTTTTTTTGAATATAAATGAGACAATTACGCGACCTTCCATGGAAAAAAGGTGTTTTCCTATGGTTCTTTGTGTACAATGGAAAATAGACGTTACAGTTCGTTTATCGGACTAAATATATATAAGACAAGAGAAATTGGAGTGAACTATCATGAGTCATGAAGAATTAAATGACCAATTGCAAGTAAGACGTGACAAAATGCAAGCGTTACGTGATGCAGGAAAAGATCCATTTGGTAAAAGATTTGATCGTACTCACCTTTCACAAGAAATTCTTGATACATATGGTGAATACTCTAAAGAAGAACTAGAAGAGAAGAATATTGAAGTTATAATCGCTGGACGTATTATGACGAAACGTGGTAAAGGGAAAGCTGGTTTTGCTCATATTCAAGATCTTGATGGCCAAATTCAAATTTACGTTCGTAAAGACGCAATTGGTGAGGAAAGCTATGAAGACTTCAAACATGCCGATTTAGGAGATATCGTTGGGGTTGCTGGGACGATCTTCAAAACACAAGTAGGTGAACTATCTATTAAAGTAAAAGAGTTCACATTCTTAACAAAAGCATTACGTCCGCTTCCTGATAAATTCCATGGTTTGAAAGATGTAGAGGAACGTTACCGTAAACGTTATGTAGATTTAATTACAAATGAAGAGAGCAGACAGACGTTTATTCTTAGAAGTAAAATCATTCAAGCTATGCGTCGTTACTTAGATTCAAAAGGCTATTTAGAAGTAGAAACGCCGATGATGCATACAATCGCTGGTGGTGCTTCTGCTCGACCATTCGTAACACACCATAATGCATTAGATATGGAATTATTCATGCGTATTGCAATTGAACTACACTTAAAGCGCCTAATTGTAGGTGGTTTAGAGAAAGTGTATGAAATTGGCCGTGTATTCCGTAACGAAGGTGTTTCAACAAGACATAATCCTGAGTTTACGATGATCGAATTATATGAAGCTTATGCAGATTATAACGACATTATGGAATTAACTGAAAATCTGATTGCTCACATTGCTCAAGAAGTTCATGGAAGCATGGTTATTCAGTACGGTGAAGAGAAGATTGATTTAACACCTAAGTGGACAAGACTTCACATGGTAGACGCTGTTAAGCAATATACTGGGGTAGACTTCTGGAAAGAAATGACGAAGGAAGAAGCTCAAAGTTTAGCAAAAGAACACAATATCGAAATTACTGAACATATGGAGTTTGGACATATTGTGAATGAATTCTTTGAACAAGTTGTTGAAGAAAAACTTATTCAGCCAACATTCATTTATGGTCACCCAGTAGAAATCTCTCCATTAGCGAAGAAAAATGATGAAGATCCACGCTTTACGGATCGTTTCGAGCTATTTATCGTTAGTCGCGAGCATGCGAATGCCTTCACTGAATTAAATGATCCAATTGATCAACGTCAACGTTTTGAAGCACAAATGAAAGAAAAAGAACAAGGTAATGATGAGGCTCATGAAATGGATGAAGATTTCATCGAAGCATTAGAGTATGGCTTACCACCAACAGGCGGATTAGGAATTGGGGTCGATCGTCTAGTTATGCTATTAACGAATTCACCATCAATTCGAGATGTGCTGTTATTCCCATACATGCGTCATCGTTAATTTGTACATTGAAAGAGACAGTTTAAGAGCTGTCTCTTTTGTATGTTAAAAACAAGTAAGATTGAACCTACATCTTTGTATAAATGTGGATAGTGTTAATGAATGTATCATTAAAGTAATTGAAAAGAATAATAATGTTTTTGTAGTAAAACATTTGTGTAGTGATTCTATAAAAAAAATACTAGTTTCTTCGAGAAAACTATTGCTTTGTCTAATGTGCAATGGTATATTTATATTCGTTGTTAACGAGCAATCATACTGCTAGAGTAAACAGAAAGAAAAAGTTAAAAAAGTAGTTGACGATCGATTAACAAAATGATATATTAATAAAGTTGCTTCTGACAGCAACGAAAATAATATTAAAAAAAGTTATTGACAACAAATAACTCAAATGATATTATATAAAAGTTACTTCGGTAACAAAGTGTTCTTTGAAAACTAAAC
>NZ_JBALMO010000012.1:0-15783 GCF_036963345.1 Bacillus sp. JJ722 | reverse complement strand
ATTAACAATAGATTTTTAAAAACTAAAAATAAAATATTAATATAAATAATTGAAAGAAATTCGTAAAGATTTGCAAAGGGAATTTGTGTGAAATAGTCGAATTAATAAGACATTATAGTTTCGAAAATTAGGAGGATTAACGATGAGTGATCAACAAAGTAGAGGCTTTCTGTTAAAGCAGCGGGCTTTCTTAAAACTATATTTATTAGATTTAATTGAACGACAAAAAGGATATGGGTTTCAAATGCTTGATGATTTGCGTAAAGAGTTTAAACAATACGGATATTCACCTACTCACTCCGAGTTATATAAATCACTCCATGAATTATATAAAGAGGGAATAGTAACGAGAGAAAAAAAGATTAAAGGTGAGCCAGGTGTGGATTTTCAAGAAATAGTCATCTATCATTTAACAGATAAAGGAAAAAAAGAAGCCGTTCTTTACAAGAAACAATTGAAAGTAGAGCTAGATCGTTGTGTTGCTTTATTAACTAAAGCCGTGAAGGATCACTATGGACCAGTGAAATAAAAAGATCAAGCTTTCTGACTATAATTCTATTAAAAAGGTTGTTCAAAGATATTTACTGAACAACCTTTTTTGCAGTGTGAAAATAATTTTTGGTATATATTTAATATTCTAAAAATTTTAAAAATTATATTTACTTTGTTTCTAAATTATCTTTTAATGAATAGAGAGCTAATATTTTCTATTACTAAATAGGGGGACAAGGATGAAAACAGTAGTAAAGAAATCATTTATAGTAATCGCTGTATTCATGTTGCTGGTTCTAGCAGCTTGTGGTGGCAGTAGCTCTGATAAGACCGATTCAAAAGGTGGAGGTAAGTCTGCCGGTCCTATCAAAGCAAAATTTGGAGTCATTTCATTTATAACGGGATCAGGTGCTGCATATGGTGAGGCTATCACTAATGGATTTAATTTAGCAGTGAAGGAAGTAAATGCTGAAGGAAAAGTGGATATTGAATTAGCAATTGAAGATTCTGCTGGCAAACAAGAGCAAGCACTATCAGCAGCGCAAAAATTAATGGCTGATGAAGACATTATTGGATTATTAGGACCAACATTAAGCACTGAAATGAACGTAGTTGCTCCTGAAGCTGACTTGAATGGAATTTCAATCATTGGTACATCTACTACTGCGGATGGTATTCCGCAAATTGGAGATTATGTTTTCAGAAACTCCATTCCAGAAGCTTTAGCTATTCCAGCTTCTATGAAAAAAGCGGTTGAAAAATATGATGCAAAGAAAGTAGCCATTATTTATGGAAATGATGACGTGTTTACAAAATCAGGCTATGACACGATGAAGAAAGAAGCAGAAGCGCAAGGTCTTGAAATTGTAGCTAAGGAAACATTCCAAAAAGGACAATCTGACTATAATGCACAATTAACAAAAATTAAAGCAAAAAAACCAGATTTAATTCTTTGTTCAGCTCTTTATAATGAAGGTGCTGTAATTATGGACCAAGCAAGAAAAATGGGCATCGATGTACCATTCGTAGGAGGTAATGGATTTAACTCGCCTCAAGTAATTGAAATTGCTGGTGAAGCATCTAATGGACTTATCGTAGCAACACCTTGGTTTGGTGAGAAAGATGACGCGAAAGTGAAAGAATTCAATGAAAAGTATAAAGAAGAATACGGTAAAGAACCAGATCAATTCGCAGCTCAAGCATATGACGCTATGAAGATTTATGCGAATGCATTAGAAAATGCAGGTGAAGCAGATCGTGAAGCATTCCGTGAGGCACTTGCCAAAACCAAAGATTTCGATGGTGTTCTTGGGAAGTTCTCTTTTGATAAAGAAGGAGATGTTGTGATGGATCCAGCAGTACTAATCATTGAAGATGGAAAATTCGAATTATTCGAATAAGTGATAGTGATATTGGATTAATAGGTTAAATTTTAAATGGACTTATTACGGACAGTATTTTTTCCTTTACTGTCCGTAATTTTGCTTAAATATGAGAACGTTTTGAGGTAGCCAGACCTCAACGAGGACAGCTGTATTAATTGAATGTGAGATCTGGCTGCCGGTTAATGTTTGGAAATGGTAATCCTCTCATTTTTTCAGCCTGTTGAACAATAAATTAAGACTAGTAAAGTTGGTAAGATGAGAAATTATTCAACAGAAGTGCTCATAAAGTCAGTTACAGCAGTATCAAATCTAAAATTAAAGGGTGAACGTAAATGCTTATCGAGCAATTAATTAATGGATTAACGTTAGGTAGCATCTATGCCATCGTAGCTCTTGGATTCACTCTAGTTTTTGGAGTGCTTGGAATTATTAATATGGCACATGGCGAGATTTTTATGGTTGGCGCATTCATTGGAGTTATGATTACAGGCGTACTAGGTTGGCCGCTTTGGGTCGCTTTTATTGTGGCGGTCGTTATTACGGCTATTATGGGATACATGCTTGAGCGTTTTGCCTTGCGTCCTTTACGAGGAAAGCAAGGCGTATCCCATTTAGCACCTCTAATTAGTACAATTGGTGTTTCAATGTTTTTGGAAAACCTTTCACATCATTTATTCGGATCTGGTAATCACCCTTTCCGAAATTCATTTTCCGAAATTCATTTCGAAATTGGCTCAATCACTATTTATTTAGTTCAAATTGGTATATTTATTATTTCAGTAGCATTAATGATGGCATTATCATATTGGCTACAAAGAACAAAAGCAGGAAAAGCTTTACGTGCCACAGCTGAAAACCTTGAAACGGCAAGTATTCTTGGCGTAGATACAAAGAAAATCATTATATTAACCGTAATTATTGCGTCGGCTATGGGTGGTATTGCTGGTATTCTCGTAGGTATGGCGTTTAATTCTGTGAACCCACAAATGGGATTATCGATTGGACTTAAAGGATTAGCAATTATTATTCTTGGAGGCATGGGCAATGTAAAAGGTGCTATGGTCGGTGGTCTATTACTCGGCTTAGCTGAAACATTCATCGTGGCATACGGGGACTCTGGATATCGTGATGCAGTTGCTTTTATCATTATTATTTTTATTTTATTACTTAGACCACAAGGTATCTTTGGTCAAAAGACAGCAACGGAAGGGAGATAGGTATTGATGGCAGATTTTCTTAATCCTTACTACTTACAAGTAGCTTCCTTTATATTAATCAATATCATACTTGGTTTAAGCGTGTACATTCCTTTATCATCGGGACAATTATCGTTAGGAAGTGCAGGTTTCATGGGAATTGGAGCTTATACCTCAGCGCTTCTTACAATTAATTACGACATGCCTATCGTGGCGGGAATTATTGCAGGAGCATTAGTAGCTGGAATATGTGGAATTATAGTTGGATTACCTTCACTTAGACTTACAGGTGTATATTTAGCAATTGCTACGCTTGGTTTCGGAGAAGTTATGCGTGTGTTTTTTCTGAATTGGGAATCTGTCACAAAAGGTGCAGTAGGTATTTCAGGTATCCCGCAAATTGGTAGAGAAATTTTTAATAAAATGCGTGAAGTAGGTTTCAGCCCATTGGATTATGGATTAAAACCAAATCAATTTGTTTATCTACTAGTATTTGTTATTTTGTTAATTATTGTAATATCGTTGATTTGGTTTTTCATTCGCCAAAGCAGCTCACGCGTTGGACGAGCATATGCTTCTATTAAAATGGATGAAAAAGCAGCTGAAGCGATGGGGATTAATATTACGTATTATAAAGTATTAGCGTTTACTCAAGGTGCAGTATTAGCAGGTTTTGCCGGAGCACTATTCGCTCATGTTATGGCTTACATAAGTCCAGCTGACTTTTCTTATCATCGGGCAGTTGAAATTCTAATATTCTCAGTGTTCGGCGGAAGTGAAGTAATTTGGGGCGCTGTATTCGGTGCAACATTTATGACGGTTTTACCAGAAGTTCTTCGCTTTATTAGTGAATATCGTTTTATGATCTACGGATTAATTTTAATTATTATGATGGCATTCCGTCCTCAAGGTTTAATCGACTCATCTGTTCTAGGCTGGTTTAAAAAGTTCAAGCCATCAAGAAGGAGGTCTACTACAAGTGGTACTAGAAATCAAAAACATCTCTAAAAATTTTGGTGGAATCTCTGCATTAACAGATGTAACATTTACGATTAATAAAGGAGAAATATATGGTTTAATTGGTCCAAATGGTGCGGGAAAAACAACGATCTTTAATGTGATAACTAATATGTATGCTCCTTCATCAGGTGAAATAAAGTTTTTTGAACAACCGATAACAGGTATAAAGCCACATAAAATTACTAACAAAGGAATTTGCAGAACATTTCAAAACATACGTCTTTTTTCGCAAATGACTGCGATTGAAAATGTTCTGGTTGGAGGACATTCTCGAAGCTCATCAGGTGTGCTAAAAAGCGTTTTTCGTACAAAGTCACAAAAATTAGAGGAAGAGAAATTGCAGGCTACTGCGGTAGAACTTCTAGACTTAGTAGGTTTATCTCAGCATCATGATATAATTGCAGAAAATCTCGCATATGGTCAGCAAAGAAGACTTGAAATTGCAAGAGCAATGGCTAGTAATCCAAAACTACTTTTATTAGATGAACCAGCTGCTGGTATGAATGAAACGGAAACGGAGAGCTTATTCGGATTAATAAAGCAAGTACAAACTAGAGGGATTACAACACTGATTATTGAACACGATATGCCGCTAGTAATGAAGCTATGCGATCGAATTACTGTACTTAATTTTGGTAAGAAACTTGCTGAAGGTACACCACAGGAAATTCAGAATAACCAAGAAGTTATTGAAGCATATCTCGGTTCTGAGGAGGATGATGATATTGCTTAAAGTTACTGGAATAGAAACGTATTATGGGAAGATTCAGGCACTTAAAGGCGTTAGTTTAGAGGTCGAACAGGGAAAAATCGTTACAATACTAGGTGCGAATGGTGCAGGAAAAACGACTACTATGAAATCAATTGCAGGTTTATTAACTCCAAAGCAAGGAAAGATAGAGTTTCTAGGAGAAAATATAACAGGCTTAAGACCAGATCAACTTCTTAAGAAAGGCATTGCATTGGTACCAGAGGGTAGAGCAATTTTATTCAGTATGACTGTGCAAGAGAATCTTGAAATGGGAGCTTATCATCGAAACGATAAAGAAATTGACAAAGATATTGAAGATGTGATGAAACATTTTCCGATATTAAAGGAAAGAAGAGATCAACTAGGTGGGACATTATCAGGCGGGCAACAACAAATGTTAGCAATAGCTCGAGCAATTCTTTCACGACCAAAATTGCTACTATTAGATGAGCCGTCAATGGGATTAGCTCCATTAATTGTAGCTGATATTTTCAAAATCATTAAACAAATAAAAGCTGATGGTACGACAGTATTACTAGTGGAACAAAATGCGAAGCAAGCTTTAAAGATTGCTGATTATGGATATGTGATGGAAACAGGTAAGGTAATAATAGAGGGTAAAGCAGATGAACTTCTTAAAGATTCTCGAATTGTAGAAGCTTATCTTGGGAAAAGAACAAGTTAATAGTATTAAATGGAGTCCGGTATTTTATTGGGCTCTATTTGATTTTCACAATATTTTTGGTTTTTATCCTTTTTTGATAGGGTAATCAAATTAATAAAAGGAGATTAAAAATGTTAAAATAAGGATTGTGATTGTATTGATAATTCTGGTGGAAGAATAGGAGAGCAAGGTGAAGAAAGTAATCTGTAAATCAAATGTAACCGTTTTTCAAAGTGAGCTTTATAAAACAAATTCGACAGTAATTCAAACAAATGATTGTATCCTAGTTGTTGACCCTACTTGGTTGCCAAGTGAAATAGAAGCAATTCAACATGATGTGTGTAATATTAAGTGTGAGAAACCTGTCTATTTACTTTTTACTCATAGTGATTATGACCATATTCTTGGATATGGTGCGTTTCCTGATGCCGTGACGATTGGAAGCGAAGTTATGAATAATAGAAGTGATAAAGCAAATATTATTGAACAAATAATAAAATTCGATCATGAGTATTATTTAGACAGAACATATTCAATAGAATATCCAACACTTCAAATCATTGTTAAACATGATAGAGAATGTTTGGTTATAGGAGATACAAAATTAACTTTTTATCATGCTAAAGGACATACTGATGATGGGATATTTGTGATAGTGGAACCATTAGGAATCTTCATCATGGGAGATTATTGTTCTGATGTAGAATTTCCTTATATTTATTCAAGTAGTAAAGATTACGAAGAAACGTTGGCTAAAATTGATTCAATTGTGAACGAGCATGCACTATCGTTGATTATTCCGGGCCATGGTACAGTTACTGAATCTGTTGAGGAATTAATGATTAGAAAGCAGCAGTCATTAAAGTATATCCAACAACTTAGAGATCGAATAGAGAAGAATACTACGGAAGAATCGTTTGCTATATTAGAATCATATCGATATCCGAAGGCAATGAGGAAATGTCATCAAAGCAATATTGATTTAATCAAAAGTGAGCTTAGTGAAGAGAAGAATTAATTCTTTTAAGAAATAGTGAATAAAGTTTGACTATTTTCAGTAGCTAATTGATTGTTGTAATTTGTTATATTAAAATACTCTTCATATATAAATCAACGTAATGGGAAGGAGCTGTTCGTGTGGATTTCTATCGCAACAGCACAGATGAGGTATTTAATGAAGTAAATGGGTCTGAAAATGGATTATCATCAGAAGAAGCAAAAGCAAGAATAGAAAAAAATGGGTACAACGAAATTAAAGGTAAAGACAAGGACCCAATATGGAAGCTGTTTTTAGAGAATTTCAAAGATCCAATGGTTATTGTTTTACTTATCGCAGCCGCTGTTCAAGTTTTATTAGGAGAAATAATTGAATCAATCATTATCTTTATCGTGTTAATTGTAAATGCAATAATCAGTGTTATCCAAACGCGGAAAGCTGAAAGCTCGCTCGACGCATTACGAGAAATGTCTGCACCAGAAGCGAAAGTGATCCGTGATGGAGAGAAGATGACCATACCCGCAAGAGAGTTAGTTGTCGGGGATATCGTACTACTAGAGGCCGGTGATTATGTACCGGCAGATGGTCGTGTTTTTGAGTCAGGTAGCTTAAAAGTAGATGAAGGAATGCTAACCGGTGAATCTGAAGCAGTTGAGAAGAACGTGAATGCAATTCATGAAGAAGTACCACTAGGCGACCGTCGAAATATGGTGTTCAGTGGAGCAATGGTTGTATATGGCCGTGGTACAGTTGTTGTAACGGGAACGGCAGAAGATACAGAAATAGGGAAAATTGCTGGTTTACTTGAAAGTGCAGAAGCAAAACAAACACCGCTACAAAGAAAGCTCGACAGTTTCAGTAAGAAACTTGGTATTGTAATTTTGCTACTTTGTATCATGATTTTTGCTATTGAAGTAGGTCGCGTATGGTTTTCTGGTGATACAGTAGATATGACGACATCTGTTTTGAATGCACTCATGTTTGCAGTTGCTGTAGCAGTTGCTGCGATACCTGAAGCACTATCCTCAATCGTAACGATTGTACTAGCTGTCGGAACGAATAAAATGGCGAAACAACATGCGATTATTCGAAAACTTCCAGCAGTCGAAACACTTGGATCGACATCTGTGATATGTACGGATAAAACCGGTACGTTAACACAAAACAAGATGACAGTAGTTGATTATTATTTGCCTCATGGAACTAAGGAAGAATTTCCTGATGACCCAAGTGTTTGGTCTGACGCAGAACGTACGTTAATTCATATTGCTGTACTTTGTAATGATTCTCACATTAATGAAGAAGGCAAAGAACTTGGTGATCCAACTGAAGTAGCTCTAATTGCTTTTAGTAATCGAAAGAATAAGAACTATAAAGAAATTCGTGATGCTTTCCAAAGGGAAGCAGAAATTCCATTTGATTCTGATCGTAAGCTAATGTCTACTGTACATACTTTTAACAATAAAAAAACATTACTAGTAAAAGGTGGACCTGACGTAATGTTTGCACGTTGTAAGTATGTACTAATGAATGGAAAAGAAGAGGATTTAACGAAAGATATTCTTGATCAATTATTTAAAGCTAATGAAGATTTCTCAAATAAAGCACTTCGAGTTTTAGCTTATGGTTATAAACGATTACCAAACGATCAAACTAATATAGGATTAGAAGATGAATATGATCTTGTATTAGTTGGTTTAACAGCGATGATTGATCCACCTCGTGAAGCAGTTTATGCGTCTATTGAAGAGTCTAAAAAAGCGGGCATACGAACTGTTATGATTACCGGTGATCATAAAACTACAGCTCAAGCTATTGGTCGTGATATCGGTTTAATGGATGAAAATGATATAGCGGTGACAGGGCAAGAACTGGATGCTATGTCTGAAGATGAACTTGATCAAAAACTGGAGAATATCGCTGTTTATGCACGTGTTTCACCTGAAAATAAAATTCGCATTGTTCGTGCGTGGCAAAAGAAAGGTAAAATCACTTCGATGACAGGAGATGGAGTAAATGACGCTCCAGCTCTAAAACAAGCCGATATTGGTGTGGCGATGGGAAGCGGTACAGATGTAGCGAAGGATGCGGCAGCTATGATCCTAACGGATGATAATTTCGTATCCATTGTAAATGCTGTTGGTGTTGGTCGGACAGTATTCGATAATATTAAGAAATCAATCGCATACTTATTTGCTGGCAATTTAGGTGCGATTATTGCTATATTGGTTGCTCTTGTATTGAATTGGGCAAACCCATTTACGGCGCTTCAACTTTTGTTTATTAATTTAGTAAATGACTCGCTACCAGCTATTGCACTTGGCATGGAGAAGGCTGAACCAGATGTTATGAAACGTAAACCGAGAGACATTAATGAAGGTATATTTGCTGGTGGAACGATGCAAGCGGTTATAATGCGGGGTCTTCTAATCGGGGTAGCTGTTATTATTTCGCAGTATATCGGATTACAGCAATCTGCTGAAATTAGTGTGGCTATGGCCTTTACAACGTTAATTTTAGCTCGTACATTCCAAACTTTTGCTGCACGGTCAACTACACATACGTCTTTCCAGATTGGGTTCTTTAGTAATAAATATGTGATTGGTGCAGTAGGTATTTGCCTATTGTTATATACAATTACAGTATTACCAGGTGCCCGTGATGTTTTCTCTATTCCAGCAACATTTGGTATGGATGAATGGATCATTGCAGCAGGTCTTGCAATCGGAGTAGTTATTATTATGGAACTTGGAAAACTAATATTACGTATGTTTAAAAAATAAAGATCATAATTAAAAAATTGTATCGTTTTTTTTAGCGATGCAATTTTTTTGTCATTACATACTTGCTATTTTTTTGAGAAAGATACAATATTAGAACGGACAGTATTTAAGGAAGTAGGGATTTTTTTTGCCAGATTTTAAATCAATAGGGATTTCAAATAGACATGTACAGAAATTAAAGGAAATGAATATTAAAGAACCAACACCGATCCAAGAACAAGCTATTCCGGCTATTTTACAAGGTAAAGATGTCATTGCTCAGGCGCAAACGGGCACAGGGAAAACATTTGCTTTTATACTACCGATTCTTGAAGGAATTGATTGTGAAGTAGATCAAATTCAAGCATTAATTGTTACTCCTACACGAGAATTAGCTATTCAAATAACAAATGAAGTAGAGAAGTTAAGCGATGCAACGAGTGGTATAAATGTTTTAGCCATTTATGGTGGTCAAGATGTAGAAAAACAATTAAAAAAATTAAAACGAAATGTTCAAATTGTCGTTGCAACACCAGGAAGACTAATTGATCACCTACAAAGACAAACGGTGGATTTACAAGGAGTATCGTATTTGGTTCTTGATGAAGCAGATCAAATGCTACTAACTGGTTTCCAAAACGAAGTAGATACGATTATAAGAAATACATCGATGACACGACAAACGCTGCTTTTCTCAGCTACCATTTCTGATGATGTACAAAAACTAGCGCAAAAACATTTACGTAATCCACAATCCATTCAAATTGAAAAGAAACAAGGTCCAGCTGAAAATGTTGAACAATTAGCGATCCACTTATCTGATCGAGCTAAACAATCTGTATTGATTGAATTAGTTGAAAAGCATCGACCATTTCTAGCAGTTATTTTCTGCCGAACAAAACGCCGAGTAAGCAAACTATACGGTGAATTGAAGAGTCATGGATTCGCGTGCGATGAATTACATAGTGATATCTCTCAGGCAAAAAGAGAACGTGTCATGAAGCAGTTTAGAACAGCTAAATTACAGCTCTTAGTTGCAACGGATGTTGCTGCAAGAGGGCTGGATGTAGAAGGTATTACCCACGTATATAACTACGATATTCCTGAGGATTCCGAAAGCTATGTCCATCGTATAGGACGAACGGGGCGAGCGGGAATGGATGGTTTGGCCGTTACTTTTTATACAAATGATGATGTAGATTTGTTGAAAAGTATAGAAGAAGAATTACAAATCATCATTCCGAAACAACAACATGAATCATGTAACGAAAAGCAAACATATCAAGAATCTGATGATTCAAAACCGAAAAGAAAGAAGCATTATTCTCGAAAAGTAAATTAAAATTATAAGAGATAATGAAAATATAAAAAAACGGTAACTTCACTAATAGGAGCTACCGCTTTTTTTATGTGCTGTAAATAGTAAGGTTTTCTTTGTTTGAGATGAAATGAATACGCCAACTATAACAATCATTCCACCAACAATTTGATACCACATTAATACTTCGTCTGTAAATAATGGTGCAAAAATTGCTGAAAAGATAGGAAGAAGATTTAAATATATACCTGCTTTTGCAGCACCAACTAATGGTACACCAATATTCCAGGATAAAAAGGCTACAATTGATGCTAAAAATCNNGTACGGAAGGGTCCGTTATTTCTGCTAAACTTAATGGAAAGAGCATAAATATACCAAAGAAGATTGTCACATAAAACGTAGTATACGTTGGCAATACTGTAGAATATTTTTTTACAAGAATGGAATAAAGCGCCCAAAAGAATACTGCTAGTATGACAAGCAAATCCCCCTTATTAAAAGCAAAAGAGGTTAAGTTAGTAAGCGATCCTTTCGATAAAGTGAACATAATCCCAGCTACAGAAAAAACAATACCAATCATTTGAGCTGTATTTATTCTTTCTGAAAGAATAATAATAGATAAGATAGCAATGAAAATAGGTGTTATAGAATTAATAACAGCTGCATTAATCGATGTTGTCCAGTGCAAGGAAAAGTAAATTAGTGTATTGTAGCCAGCTACACCTGTAAATGATAGTAATAGAATGATCCATTTGTACTTCCAGAATAAAGAGCGTTCTTTTAAAAATCCTTTGTACATAAATGGAGTTAGAATAAGAAATGCAATGAACCAGCGTAACAATGAAAAGGTGAATGGAGGGAAAAATTCCTTTCCAATATTACCAACAACAAAGTTTCCTCCCCAAATAAGATTCGCTATCACAAGAAGTAAATATGGATATTTGTCTTTCATCTTTCGTCACCTTTGTCTAGTAAATTTTCTCAACGAATATAATACTCTTTATATTAAGATTAGTGGTAACCCTTGTAAACTCTTTTTTTGCTATTTTTCAAATATTTAGCATTATATTGAATTTTTAGATAACAATTTGTATTTCAAGCCGGAATCATATAAAATTAATTTGTAAATATAAACAATAAAAGATTTTATTAACAATTTGGAAGGGGAAAAAATATGGTTGTAAACGTGAAAGATACAGTGAAATTGCCGGTTATTATGGCACCAATGTTTCTAGTTTCAAGTCCTAAAATGGTTATCGAGGGTTGCAAAGCAGGAGTCATTGGTTCCTTTCCGTTATTAAATGCACGAACAAATGCAGACTTAGAGCAATGGTTAGAACAAATTACTACTGAGCTTGCAGACTATAACGCTCAATCACCTACAAATCAAGCTGCACCTTGGGCAGTAAATTTTATTTCGCATAGCTCAAATCATAGATTTGAAGAAGATCTTCAACTAATTCAAAAGTATCAACCTCCAATTGTTATTTCTTCTTTAGGTGATCCAAGCCCTGTTGTTTCTGTCGTTCATTCATATGGAGGACTTGTTTTTTCAGATGTAATTAATATTTTTTTCGCTAAAAAGGCAGCTGAAAAAGGTGTTGATGGTTTGATTTTAGTGTGTAATGGAGCAGGAGGACATGCAGGTACTTTAAATCCGATGGCATTCATTGGTGGTGTTAAAGAATTCTGGACTGGTTATACGATACTCTCTGGTTGTATTTCTAATGGTAAAGATGTTCTAGCAGCAGAAGTACTTGGCGCTGACTTCGCCTTTATGGGTACACGTTTTATTCCTGCACATGAAAGTTTAGCAAGCGAAGATTATGAGAATATGTTAATTGAATCCACTATGGATGATTTAATTTATACCGATGCATTTAGTGGTGTAAATGCAAACTACTTAAAACCAAGTATCGTTAAAGCAGGATTAGATCCTAATAATCTAGTCAAAAAAGGAGATATGAGTTTTTCAAAAGAAAAACGCAATGCAAAAGCATGGAAGGACATTTGGTCAGCTGGTCAAGGTGTTCATTCTATTAAGAAAACACAGTCAACAGTTGAGATTATTGAAGAATTGCAAGAATCATATAATGAAGCCAAAAACAAACTTTTTGTAACACAATAATAAACGCTAATGCGAAAGCAAAAAATAAGGGATTCCAAGGGAGGAGTTCCTTATTTTTTGCTTTGTGTAGATGGGAAGAGATAATAAGAGAATGGTTTTTTATTGTGATTCTTTTTAGCTGCGCTTACTTAAGACAATTTTTCTATACATACCATTAAACATTATTGGAAGGTCTTCTTCTATTTTTAAATCCTCCTTATGATTTTGAAAAGCCTTTTCGAAAATCAAACTAATATCAGTTCCAAAAAGTTTAATAGTTGATGCCAAGATTCTTTTCGGAAATGAAGGTTTTATATTAGGAGAAGCGAATTTATCAAAAATAACCATTNNCTTTAATACTCTTTTCATTTCTTGAAGGCAAAGATTTGGATTGGGTACTACTGATAATATTAAACTAGCAATAACATAATCAAACTCTTCATTTTCAAATGCCATGTTTTGAGCATCCATCTCTAAAAATATAATTGGTTTGTTAACAAATTTTAGCTTTGCTTTTTTTAGCATATGTGGTGAGAAATCTATTGCAGTTATATCTAATTTTAAATTCATTATTAGTTCTAAATCTGCACCAGTTCCAACACCTACAAATAAAACTTTTTGACCCTGTTTAAATGAAATATTTTGAAATACTTGTTTTCGAGCTTTCAGAAAGATGCCTGAATTAAAAAATTGATCATAGAATGGTGACCACATATTATAAATATTTTTGTTCCAAGAATTATTCATTGTACTTCCTCCAATTATTTCGAAGTGTGAGAGTGAAAATTCTGTATGTTTATAACTTGTCATATGTACACATAAACATATAATGAGTTTTGAAAATTGTAAACCTTTTAATTAAAGCTTTTTTGCTATCCAATCTTTATTTTACAAATTAGATGTATTTTGGGGTGAAAATATTTTTATAGTAATGAAGTCTTTTTGTTGGACTGTTACGGTAATTTTAATTATACTGATTTATGTATTAATAATTCATACGGTTTTAAGGGATAATGAGATATTTAATGAAAGCCTTTTCATAAAGCTTGTTTATTGATATCATTGTGTTTACATATGTGTTAATTGTCTTTCATTAAGATCAAAACAAAATGGGATTAAAGCGGTCGAGTTAAAAATAGGGGTATTTTTATATTACAGACAAATAATATTTATGGTGTAATTCCAATTCTGCACATATATTGTTTAAACTTGATAGAGATTTGAATAGATCTTTTGGGATTGTTGAGTTAGCAAACAATATTTTTTTCTTAATTACATTCATAAAGTTAAAAGAGGGAGTCGCATTCGGCTTCCTCTTTTACTTTTGAATAGATTTAGTATAATAGATGTATTATCACTGATGTGGAGGGTAAAGGGATTGCCAGAAATACCTAATGGACAACGGTTATTAAAACTGAGAGATATTTTACTAGAAGAAACAGATGAGAATAATGAATTAGGAATTAATGAGATTATTGATAAGCTGAAAGCAACGTACGGGACAGATTTTCATGTGGATCGTCGATCAATAAAAAGGGACTTGGAAATGCTCCATAATGAAGGATTTGAAATCATCGAAAATGCAGGTAAATTTGGTAAAGTTTTATATAGTCATCAAGAACGCTTATTTGAAACATATCAATTACGACTGTTGATTGACCCAATTCTTTCAGCTCGTTTTATCACTGGAGAAGAGAAGAATGCCATCGTAAATAACATTAAGAAATTAACGAGTAAGCACCTTGCTAAATCTCTACCAGATCCTATTCATTATAACCAATCTATTAATGAAGATTATCAATTAATTAAATTACATATCGATAAGATTCATCACGCGATAAAAAATAATGTAAAGCTTACTTTTCAATATGGCGAATATAATATCGATAAACAGTTTTGCTTGCGAAAAAGTGGAGCTAGGTATGAGTTAAAGCCTTATGCTTTAATATGGGAATCTGATTTTTATTATTTGATTGGTGAACATGTTAGACACGAGAACTTGAGTCATTATCGTTTAGATCGAATGAGGAATGTTGAGACAACTACTGAAAAATTTCTTAAAAAACCGTTAAATGTTAGTGAATACGTGCAAAGCACGTTCCAAATGTTTGGTGGTGAGGAACAGTGGATAAAAATTCAATTTTTTGATACTGGATTAATTAATCCGGTTATTGATAAATTGGGTTTGCATATTGATATGAAAAATCAGGATGATAATTCATTTATTATTGCTACGAAGGTTAAGCTTAGCAAAGGTTTAATTAATTGGATTATTAGCTGGGGAGATCAGGCAAAGGTTATTTCGCCATCTTTTCTAGTAGATGAAATTAAAGGAATTGCCAAGAACATGGCATCCATTTATGAAGAGTAACAAAATTTTATTAATATAATGATAGAAATCAGGACTACTCTAAAAGTAACATTTTGTTACTTTTAGAGTAGTCTTTTTTCATTAACATCCATTTAAAATGTTATTAATTGAAATGGATTTAATAAACATTCTTTTTGATTTTCAAATATTATGGTGAAATATTCGCCTATAGCTTTCTTTTGGGTTGCTTTCTAAGGGTAATAATGAGTATAGTAGAAAGCAGATTGAAAAAAGTTTGTAAGTAGAAATAGG
This sequence comes from Bacillus sp. JJ722, assembly GCF_036963345.1. Lineage (NCBI taxonomy): Bacteria > Bacillati > Bacillota > Bacilli > Caryophanales > Bacillaceae > Bacillus > Bacillus sp. JJ722. Next base: position 467 of record NZ_JBALMO010000012.1, on the reverse strand, counting down.
GGTCATTTGTAATGAGAAAGTTCAAAAAAATTTATGTTGAAATAACAAATATATGTAATTTAACGTGCAATTTTTGCCCGAGTTCCAGTTTAAGTAGAACAAAGAAGCTAATGAAAGAAGAGTCATTTGCTCATATTTTAAAAGAAATTAAACCTTATACCGATCATATTTATTTTCATTTAATGGGTGAGCCATTTTTAAATAAGAATGTCGATCTTTTTCTTGACTTAGCAGCTGAATCTGGTTTAAAGGTTAATATTACAACAAATGGTACATTGATTAATAAGGTGAAAGAAAAGTTATTACCTAAAAAAGCGCTTCGTCAAGTAAATATCTCTCTTCACAGTTTCGAAGCAAATGATATCAATAAAGATTTAGACACATATATTAGTGATATTGCTGATTTCATAAATGAAGCCAATAATCAAAGTGAAATTATTTCTGCGATTCGTCTATGGAATATGGAT
>NZ_JBALMO010000011.1:0-9039 GCF_036963345.1 Bacillus sp. JJ722 | reverse complement strand
TTATAGTCCTAGGGTTTAAAAGAACAAGATGATGTAAATTAAGCTAGAGGATAGGAATTCCATTCCTATCCTTTTTTTAAAAAAACAATATATTGTACACAATGTGTTCAATGGAGGTATGACAATGAAAAAGGCCACAGAACGAATTATAAAAGTATTCCCTAAATTAAAAGACAAAATTACAGCTTATGAAAGTGTGCTTTTAGCTGAAGATGCATTTTGTACTTTAAATCATTACAAAAAAGAAGGTGTTTGATGTGCTCTTTCCAAAAAAATGGCCTTCAGAAGTACGAAAGTTTTTAGGGGAGTCATATGGAAAACCTGTTTCAATTGAGAGACTCGGTGGAGTCGTGTATGAAGAAAGTTGTTTCCGTATAAAATTTTTAAACCAATCTGTGATCATAAAACAAACAAGGGAGCAAAGGGAATGGTTCTTATATAAAGACAAATCTTCTTTTCTTCGAAGTGTTGGAGTCAATATTCCTGTATTGTATTACGCATATACCGAGCAAGAGATGTATTGGCTAATTATCGAAGATATTCCTTTGACATTACCCAAAAACCGGTGGGAAGCCGATACAGCCGTGTTGGAAGTTTTGTTTTGTTTACATTATGGAACATGGAAAAAAGAATTGACGTTGACCGAACCTTATATTCCTGGTTGGAATGTTGAAATGTTGGATAAGGCCCTAGCATGCTTTCCGACAGAAACCTATTCCCAAATTAAATCGTTGCTTGACTTAACTAGGGAACAATGTCAGCAACTATTTAAGCCGTTATGTTGGATATCAGGTGATCCGAATCCGACAAATTGGGGATTTCGGCATGACGGAACCACAGTTCTCTTTGATTGGGAACGTATCGGTTACGGTCACCCGGCCGTAGATCTTGCCATTACGATGCCAGGTCTGAATTCTAATAGTTCATTGGAATCGTTGATCGCTACAAAGTATTTGGATATGTGGGAAAAAAATTCGATTGAGTGTCCATTTACACAAGAAGAATTAACTTATCAAATTACACTCGCAAAGGTGTGGAGTGTAGTAGAGTTTTTGGCTAACAATGCACATTCGGCTGATCCAAAAACGATTGATTTTATTATTGGACATTTGCCTGAAAAATTGAGTTCGTTAAGAACATCAATAATTTAAAAAATTAATTGATAAAGCAAAACTGGTGCATAGAAAAGAGAAAACTTAGTCTTAATGGTAATAGTTTGTCACATGGAGATATTATTGATGATATAGAGAGTGACATCATATCATTTCCACTCAATAGAAGATTAAACAGAGCTGTAGAATTAAGTAATTTAATGATGAATATATTAAATAATGGTTTAGATGCAAGAGCGAATCTGAATTTTGATATCATTATAGATAATGTAAATTATAATGGTAATCAATTTATAGAGATAATCTATTGGCTAATAGGTCAAGAAGAGATAAATTATCCTCGTAGCAATAGAAAAATGGGAGTGAGATTGTCAATTACTAGGTATCATGAAGTTATTATTTCTGCTACCTACGGGTTCATTTTCTTATTTTCCTTGACTTCTAATACATTTATAACCACTTCTGCATTGTATTCGTCATATTTTAATGTAACCGTCTTGCCTTGTTCCCATCGTTCAGAACTAGATGAGAAAATTCCCGATTTTAACAGGGTCCACTATAGCTTCAAACACTTCATTAGCTGGTTTCTGTATTTTAAATTTCGTAGTTACTTGAGTATCTATACTAAATCAACTCACTTTCGGTATATTTAATTTCTTCCATATTATAGAACTATTGTTCGTCTAATTCAAATATCAACATAATTATTTAGCATAGAAAGCATCAATTTTGCGGTCCCGAGCTACCAATACACAAACTTGTTCACGACTGATGCCACAATATTTTGATACACCACTATGTTTACTAGCTTTATGACCAATGATACCTCTCTTTCCCTTTTCAGAGTATAGGAGATAGGTCTCGTCCACTTCGACGATACCTTCGAATCCTTCAATCTCGATTTCTTTTATTGCATTTAATATTTTGTGTCGTCAATAAAAGAAGTAACCCATTTGATTCCTAATATTTGTTTGCATTTACGAAGAGAAAGACCTTCAAACATCAATTTAATGAACTCTGCCCAAAATTTCGGATAACAAGTGCCATGCATAGGAGTGTTGGTTAAGTCGTTAAATGTTTTAAGGCAAGCTTTACTACGATAACGTTGACGACCTCTGTATTTACCAAATCGGACAACAAATTGGCTTGTGCAATGAGGACAAACGAAAGGGGTTATGTTCTGTGTGATTCTGAAGCATAACCTCTTGTATTTAACTTTTAAAACAATAAGTATACCGTGTTGTTTTAAAAAAATTAAAAAGCAATCTATAATAGATTGCCATGTAGGTACCATTTATTTTTTTAATATCTTTACAATCTTGAATTCTATGAAATTCGTGTTAAAGTATATCAATAAGGAAGAACACTCAGAATTGATTATTTTGTCTTTTTACATAGGCATTCTGTAAGCCCATGCTAATAGCAAGTGATATTCCAACCCAATTTTCCTCTTTATTTGTAATGTCCCTTAAGAAATCACTTTCTTCTTGATCTATGGTTCTTTTCATCATAGTCACGAACGTCTGATACATACGAGCAATCTTGTGTTATCTCTTCTTTTAATATATTCATTAAAACGGTGTAGTTGGTATAGCGTTGTAAAAGGATTATCAAGAAATGCTTCTTCTACCTTTGTTATAATTTCTTTATAGTAGTTTTCAGGAAGAGTTGTCATTATTCCACCTCTTTTTTAATAGATTCCGATTATGAGAATAGCAGTCCTCTACTCTAGCATTTTATTCTTAATCATAGTATGGACGAATGATGCTGTTTATAAACAGAATCTATCATTTTTTATTTTGTTTTTTTAAAACGCTTTTTTGTGACATGTCATAGAAAAACGTCTAGTATTTTAAATGTTCAATGCCATATCATGAAAAAAACATACCAAATAGATCTAGTAATATTCTATTTTCTTTTTGAACATTTAATTGGTTTTTATATGAATAATATATCTTCAATAATTTTCCAATATCTATTGTCATTATTTTATGCTTNNAATTACATCAGTGAGAATGAAGTTAGATAGCTATATCTGTAACTATAATTTTCTTGTATCACATTCTAATTACACACTTTAATGGGAAGAACCCTTATATAAGCGAGGACATGTTTCTCGTTTATATAAGGGTTTTTTTGTTTTAATTAGGCACTTTGCTTAGAACCTGAGATGGTCATTCTTCATGAGCGGCTTTCTCATAGTTTTGATATAGGAACATAAAAGGGGAAGGTAGAAAATGAGCAAGACATTTTAACACTACTCGAAAATTGGCGTATTTATTATCCAAATATGCGAGTTGTATATGTATGTGAGAGAGAGCGTTCCGATCCATTTTTAGGCGATCTTTATAAATGCTATTTTAAGAATGTACAAAAACGCTCGTTTAAGCATGTACATTTTTGATTTCCAATGGATAATTACAACTTTACTTGAAGGGGCGAGCATAATAGCCTAGTTCGGCAAGCCAGCCCTTATGGCTGGCTTTTGGCTGCTATATCATGTGAGTAGAGCTGTATCCTTTGGTCGCAAAAATTCCAACATATGATTTAGCTCGGGCCTATCACGGTTTGTTCCTGTCAATTTTTCGGAAAAAATACGTTCACAGCCAAAATCCTCTAAGTGTTTCTTTTGTCGATCTAAATTCTGATCTATAGTAGAAACACGCATGTATCCTCTCATCTTAACATATATTGTATCAAAAACATCTCTTTACAAGTATTGTTACAAATGATACTGTTACGTATTTTTGTTACGTCAGTTATAAGAGATTGCTAGCTGAATAAATTAGAGTGGACTCACGTAACACAAACGTTCGTTTTTGATAAGTTATTTACCTTTATTCCCCTATTCAATAATCGGGGCATTTAAATTATGAAAGTTGTCTAGTAGTAAAGATAGCTTATATAATACAATCGGGGAATAAAAATAATATTGAAACTTAAAAAGACTTACTAACCATCCATTAGTAAGTCTTAACTTTTTGTCTTTAATTTAAATGATACTGTTTTTTAATTACTTCAAAAATATCTTGTAATACTTGGATATTTTGTCTGCTTATCATTAGTAAAATTCCGCCTTCAATCATGGCAACAATAGATTCTGCGTTTTTTTTCGGATTAATTGATTCATCTAACTGATGGTTCTCAATCATTTCCGTTAAAATATCAGTGACTGAGTTTACCCAATGATTAAAAAATTCTTCAATTTTCACTCGAAATTCCTCATCTTGGGCACTCATTTCAATTGCCAAATTTCCCATTGCACATCCGTACTTAATTTCCATTTCTGCATGACTTGTCTCGGCCCATTTGAGCATACGATTTAACTTAGTAATAGGGTCATCTGAATTATTCAGAATTCCAATTATTAACTGCCCTTCCAAATCTTTGACTAGATCTTCTACAACAGCTAATCCGAGATCATGTTTTGATTGAAAATAATGGTAAAATTGTCCCTTTCCTATATTAGCAGCTGCCATAATATCGCTGACTGATGTCGCTTGGTAGCCCTTGGAGTGTATAACTTCTCTAGCTATTCGTATAATTTCCTGTTTTTTGGTAGACATAATAACTACAACCTCAATCTTGATAACTTTGAATCATATTAGCCATGTGTGCATAGGAACCACCTGCGCATAATGCGGAAGTAACCATAATAGCTCTTCTGCGAGTTCTTCACTTGTTGCACCGAGTTTTTTAGTATGAGATTCAATACAATACGGACACTGAGTGATATGAGCAATTGCCACAGCAACGATTTCTTTCTCTTTTACGGTAAGAGCACCTTCTTTAAATACTGCAACATTAAAATCATTAAAAGCTTTTAATTGTTCAGGTGCAAGCTCTTTTAATTGGGCTAAATTTTCGTATAAAAATTTGTTGGCAATTTTAAAACTCCTTTTTAATTTATCCTTCAAATCGTAAATTTAAACGCAAAAATTAACCAACTGTTCGGTACAATTATTATAGCATTATTTTTTGCTTAGATACAAGACTATGCCCTTAGACACTAGTAGGTTTCTTCAAGAAAAAAGGTTGTTAAGATCAAAGATATTTTGTTTGCTAATAATAAATAAAGTATGTTAGACTGCATCTGTACCGAATGGTAGGTACAAAATATAAAAATATACTTTTTATAAATACAGTAAGTAAAAAAACTATGGAAATTTCTAGTGAATAGAGGAGTGAATAATGTGCCTGAAGAAACGATTTATGATGTGATAATTATTGGTGCCGGACCTGCTGGTATGACTGCGGCTGTATACACATCTCGCGCAAATCTTTCTACGTTGATGATTGAGCGTGGTATACCTGGTGGACAAATGGCTAATACAGAAGAAGTTGAAAACTATCCGGGGTTTGATACGATCTTAGGACCTGAGCTTTCTACAAAGATGTTCGATCATGCCCAAAAATTTGGTGCTGAGTATGCCTATGGAGATGTAAAGGAAGTTATTGACGGGGTGGAATATAAAACAATTATCTTAGACTCTAAGGAATACAAAGCCCGTTCAATCATTATTACAGCTGGTGCTGAATATAAAAAAATCGGTGTTCCCGGCGAAAAAGAATTAGGAGGACGCGGTGTCTCCTATTGTGCCGTGTGCGATGGGGCATTCTTTAAAGAAAGAGAACTCTTTGTTATCGGAGGTGGCGATTCTGCTGTTGAAGAAGGCATATATCTAACTCGTTTTGCTTCAAAAGTGACAATTGTTCATAGACGGGATGAGTTGCGTGCGCAAAAAGTTATTCAGGATCGTGCCTTTGCGAATGAGAAAGTCGACTTTATTTGGAATCACACGCTTAAATCAATCAATGAAAAAGAAGGAAAAGTCGGTAGTGTTACCATTGTTTCAACACTGAATGAAGAAGAAACAGAGATGAAAACCGACGGTGTTTTTATCTACATTGGTATGTTACCACTTTCTAAGCCATTCCAAGGCCTTGGCATTACGAATGCTGTAGGTTATATAGAAACCAACGATAGAATGGAAACTCGAGTGCCCGGTATTTTTGCTGCAGGTGACATTCGTGAGAAAACATTGCGTCAAATTGTTACGGCTACCGGTGATGGAAGTGTCGCTGCACAAGAAGCACAACATTATATAGAAGAATTAAAAGAAAAATTGAAAGCATGAATTGAAATATAAAGTTAGCCTTAACAATTTTGTCATCGCGTATCAACAAGTTCATAACAATAGTAAAGATGAAAAGCTTTATTAATCATTCAAAAATTGAGAGACCCACTTGGAGGAGAAAACATGAAACAAGTTAAAACAGAGCAAGAATATCTTGAGCAAATTTCCCAAAATGAACTAACTATTGGAATTTTCACTACAACTTGGTGCCCAGACTGTAAACGGTTAGGTATGTTTATTGATGAAGTTACAGAAGAGCATCAGGACAAACAATGGTTTAAAATTGACCATGATGAGTTTCCGGAAATTTCTGATAAACAAAGTGTTATGGGAATTCCATCTTTATTAGTTTTTAAAAACGGAGAAAAGCTTGCTCATTTGCATAGTGCGAACGCCAAATCTGCAGAAGCAGTGAAAGAATTCTTAAACAAACTATAATATGGGAACCTTGTTGTTTTGAAAATAAAGTTCGATAATTTTAAAAATCTGATCAAAAGTCCTGTATGGATAGGCAGGATTTGTACTTGTTCAGCAATCGGGCCAGATTGTTCAATAACTTTTCACCAAATAAACCTAAATTAATGTAATTATGAACAAAGTCACTCTCTTATTTTTAAGTTTTTTCCATATATTACAGTCAGATCTTAGATCTAATTTCTGTGAGAAAATCATTAACAACGTAGAAAGAATGCTCATGAGATGAAAGGTAAGATTAAAGATGCAGAAAAAATTCAACTTTCGTTCAATATCAACGATGTGATTTGTTAACAGTACAACATTTTTAAAAAATGTAAACTGTTTACTTGCCAACTTTTTAGTCAGTGTGATAGATTTTTTTGTACCGAACGGTAGGTGCAAAATTGTGCGTGAAATATAAAAACAACGATAGTAGATAATGATAATATTGGAGGGACAAAACGTATGTCAAAATTACTCGAAGAAATTAAAGCGTATAAAGAAGAATTTAAGCAAAAGGCTCCTGAGGAAAAGCAGAAGTTAATGGCGCAAGCAACAAAAGAATTAGAAGAATCTGGAGTTGCACATGGACTAAAAAAAGGAGACCAAGTACCGGACTTTAAACTTCCTGACGCAACAGGAAAAACGGTGTCTATTACTGAAGAACTTTCAAAAGGGCCGGTGATCCTGACATTTTATCGAGGTGGGTGGTGCCCTTATTGTAATCTTGAATTAAAAGCCTATCAAAGAGAAATAGATACCATCAAAGACGCTGGTGCAACATTAATAGCCATCAGTCCGGAGACACCAGATGCATCCTTATCCACAAAGGAAAAAAATGAGCTTGAATTCATTGTTCTCAGTGATGAAAGCAATAAAGTTGCTGAAAAATTTGATTTGGTATTTAAAATGCCGGATTTTTTAATTGAAGTATATAAGGACTTTGGATTAAACGTTTCAGGTCATAATGGAAATAATGACTGGGAACTTCCAAAGCCAGCCTCATTTGTAATCGATCAGTCAGGTAAGATCGTATTTGCAGAAGTCGATTCTGACTATACAAAACGTGTAGAGCCCTCTAAATTAATTGAAATTGTAAAAAGCATCTAATGCACTGAAATCAGGTGCGTTTAAAAATGAGCAGAAAAATAAATGATTTTTATATGTTTTTCTTGTTGGGATAGTGCTGACATTCCGAAATTAACATCAGTACCCCTTTAAGAAGATAATCCTAAAAAAGTAAAAGCTAATATGTAATTTATCTTACATATTTAATTTAAAAGACAAAATAATATAAAGGTGTTCCAAACCCGTACGAGGTTATTAAGATCTTCAATATTAAGGAGGATAAGCATGTCTACATTTAAATTAGGTGACAAAGTACCCGGTTTCACTCTTCCAACAGCTAATGGTGAAGAATACTCTTTTGTATCTCATCAAAACCAACATAAAAGCTGGCATCTCATTATCTTTTTCAGAGGATCATGGTGCCCTGTTTGTGTTCATGACTTAAATGAGCTTGAAGATAGCAAAAGTTTTTTTGAAGGCAAAAATGTAAATCTAATTACAATCTCAACGGATCAGTTGGGAAATTTAAAGAAAATGGTTGATGAGCATAACATTACTTTTACTGTCTTAGCTGATGAAGAGTTAAAGACATTAAAAGCATATGATGTTTTTTATCATGGGGAAGATGCTCCGTATGAGGATCATGGCACACATGGAGAGCCAGCGTATTTCCTAGTTGATGAAAATGGCCAACTTCTATATCAACAAAGACAAACAAGTCCATTTGGACGACCATCGTCTACTGAACTTCGTAAGATCGTCCAATATATTAGAAAAAATTTAAAGACAAATCAATAAGAATAAATGTTATTCAACAAAAGGGCGCGATTGTTGATGATCGAGAGCCTAATTTTTCTTTTAATACTATAGGAAAGGTGCTGCACCCCAAAAGTTAGAGTAAAAAAACTAACTTTTGGGGTGGTATCTTTTTTAAATGAAATGCTTGTATCAATTCGTTTCTTCATCATGTTTAATTCATTAATTGAATGATCATTTGCTAAATCCTTAGCGTATTGAATATCATCAGTATTTTTATTAGTTTTACCATACCGTCCTTCTAAATACTTTGTTATTACTTTTGCACTTTGAAAGCTTCTCTTCATAATTATTCACCCAATTTATATATCGAATGAAACTAAATATTATGTAGTAAATATTATCTAGACCATGGATTTAGGTAGTTCATATACTCTATCATAATAAATTTCTGTACTAATCAATTGAGTCTTCAAACCCCTAATTTTCTCTAATGAATTACTAATTTC